>JAFYPT010000138.1 GCA_017547425.1 Ruminiclostridium sp. | reverse complement strand
CACCTCCAGGACGACCAGTGGCCCCTGGACTATATCGACCACGACAGACCCATCGCCCGGGCCATTGTGGTGGACGACGAACACCATTTCTACTTCATGCGGGTGGAACGCTGGGATGAATTTGCCGAGGGAGCCCTCATCGAGACCTCTGGCGGCGGGGTAGAACCGGGCGAAGACCTGAACACCGCCATCCTCCGGGAGCTGAAGGAAGAGCTGGGGGTGACAGCCGAGATTTTGGGGAAGATCGGCGTGGTGACCGACTACTACAACCTCATCCACCGCCGAAACATCAACCATTACTTCCTCTGCCGGGCCCTCTCCTTCGGGGAGAAGAACATGACCCAGGAGGAGAGGGAGGTCTTCCACCTGTCCACCCTGAAAGTCACTTACGAAGAGGCTCTGAAGGAATACGAAACCTGCGCCGCCACCAAACTGGGTAAGCTCCTGGCCGCCCGGGAAGTCCCCGTCCTGCGCCAGGCCAAGGCCATGCTGGAGGAGGTCTCCCCATGACCAAAACACTCTTCTTCCAGGCTTTGGCCAAATTTTTCTTTGGACTCCTGCTGGTAGGGCTGCTGGTTTTCCTGCCTGCCGGGACCCTGCACTATCCTCAGGGCTGGCTCTTTATGGCCATCCTTTTCGTGCCCATGTTCTTTGCCGGGCTGGTGATGATGGCCAGGAACCCCGCCCTGCTGAAAAGCCGTCTGGACGCCAAGGAGAAGCAGCGGGAGCAGGAGCGCATCGTGAAACTCAGCGGCCTCATGTTTCTGTTTGGGTTCGTCCTGGCAGGACTGACCTTCCGGTTCGGCTGGTTCGTCCTGCCCTGGAAGGTCTCTCTGGGTGCGGCGGCCGTCTTCCTGCTGGCCTACCTTCTCTACGCTGAGGTCCTGCGGGAAAACACCTGGCTCTCCCGGACCATTGAGGTCCAGGAAAACCAAACCGTCGTGGACACTGGGCTGTATGGTCTGGTTCGCCACCCCATGTACAGCGCCACCCTTCTCCTCTTCCTGTCCATGCCACTGGTGCTGGGCTCCCTCCCCTCCTTCCTGGTCTTTTGGGCCTATCCCGCCCTCATCGTCCGGCGGCTCAAGCAAGAAGAGGAAGTCCTAGAACGGGAGCTGACAGGCTATTCCGAATACAAACAAGCCGTGAAATACCGACTCATCCCTTTCATCTGGTGAGGTAATTATGATGGATACTTACAAGTTTCGTTACGCAGAAGCCGCCGACGTCGGCCTGATCCTGGAATTCATTCGGGACCTGGCAACCTATGAGAAAATGTCCGACCAGGTGGTGGCCACCGAGGACCTCCTGCGGGAGTGGATCTTTGAAAAGAAAAAGGCCGAGGTCATCTTCGCCCTGGAGGAGGGCAAGGAGGTGGGCTTCGCCCTCTTCTTCCACAACTTCTCCACCTTCCTGGGCCGCAGCGGCATCTATCTGGAGGATCTCTTCGTCAAAGTAGAGCACCGAGGCAAGGGCTACGGCAAGGCCCTCCTCCGTCAGCTGGCCCGGATCGCCCTGGAACGGGGCTGCGGACGGCTGGAGTGGTGCTGCCTGGACTGGAACCAGCCCAGCATCGACTTCTACCTCTCCCTGAAGGCAGAACCCCTGTCCGACTGGACCATCTACCGCCTGACCGGGAACACCCTCCGTCAGATGGCGGAGTGACTGCCATGCCGTATCATGTGAAAGAACAATTCCTGGTCCTGCCAGACATGGAGCTGGACTGTATCTCCTTCGGCAAGGGAGACAAGCCCCTGGTGATGATCCAGGGGCTGAACACCCGGGGCATCAAGGGAGCAGGGCTCTCCCTGGCCTGGATGTACCGCATTTTTGCCAAAGACTACAAGGTCTGCCTCTTTGACCGGCGAAAGGACCTGCGGACCGGGGTGACTATCCGGGACCTGGCTAACGACCTGGCCGCCGCCATGGACCACCTGGGCATCACCAAAGCCTGCGTGTTCGGGGTTTCCCAGGGCGGCATGATCGCCCAGGAACTGGCCATCCAACGGCCTGACCTGGTCCGAAAGATGGTTCTGGCGGTGACGGCATCCCGCACCAATTCCACCATAGAACAAGTCATCCACGGGTGGATGGCCATGACCGAAGCCCAAGATTGGAAGGCTCTGGTCCGGGACATGGCGGAAAAGCTATACTCCCCCGCCTATCTTCGGCGGTATCGACCTTTCCTGCCGCTGCTGACTCTGGTGCAAAAGCCCAAGGATATCCCTCGCTTCCTGACCCTGGCCCGAGCCTGCCTCACCTGTGACACCCACGACCGCCTTTCGGAGATTCGCTGCCCTGTGCTGGTGCTGGGCGGAAAACAGGACCGGGTGGTGGGCGGGGAAGCATCCCAAGAACTGGCGGATGCCCTGGGTTGTGCCTTCTACATGTACGAAACGCTGGGCCACGCCGCCTATGAGGAGGCCAAGGATTTTAACCAACGGGTCTATGATTTCTTCACCAAGGAGGAACCCTATGCTTGACTTCAAAAACAAGGTCGTGGTGGTCACCGGCGGTGCCCGGGGCATCGGCAAGGTGATCTGTGAAGAATTTCGCAAAGCAGGTGCTCAGGTGTGCACCATCGACCTGCTGGAAAACGACTTTTTTGTAGGGGACCTGTCCCGCAAAGAGGACCTGGAAGCCTTTGCCGCCAAGGTCATCCACCAGTTCGGCAAAGTGGACGTTCTGGTAAACAACGCCGCCCCCTTCATGACAGGCATCACCGAAGCCAGCTACGAGGATTTCGAATACGCCCTCAAGGTGGGGGTCACTGCCCCCTTTTACCTGGCCAAGCTCTTCCAGCCCTACTTCGGTGAGGGGGCTGCCATCGTGAACATCTCCTCCTCCCGGGCCCACATGAGTCAGCCCGAGACCGAGAGTTACACCGCCGCCAAGGGCGGCATTTCCGCCCTGACCCACGGTCTGGCCATGAGTCTGGCGGGGCAGGTCCGGGTGAACGCCATCTCCCCCGGCTGGATCGACACGGATTTTACCGTCCATGAGGGGCCCGATGCCACCCAGCACCCGGCAGGCCGGGTGGGCCACCCCCTGGACATTGCCCATATGGTCCTCTACCTGTGTTCTGATCAGGCCGGGTTCATCACCGGTCAGGACATCCTCATCGATGGAGGCATGACCCGGCAGATGATCTACCACGCCGACCAGGGCTGGACCCTGGAACCCAAGCAACCATAAGGAGGTACCCAACTATGACCACCATGGAAACCATTTGCAGCCGGGCATCCGTCCGCAGCTACACCGGTGAGCCGGTCTCCCCCGAGGAACTTGCCATCATCCTCAAGGCCGCCAAGGCCTCTCCCGCAGGCATGGCCCGGTTCGACACCCTCCACCTGACCGTCATCCATAACCCTGACCTGCTGGCGGAGATCGACGCCGCCGGCGCCGCCCTCTTTGGCGACCCCACCATGCATCCCCTCTATGGGGCGCCCACCCTGGTGGTGGTCTCCTCCCGGAAGCCCGCCCCCGGTATGGAAAACGTGGCCTACTCCAACGCCGCCATCATGGTCCACAGCATGGCCCTGGCCGCCACAGACCTGGGGGTAGGCTCCTGCTACATCTGGGGAGCCACCGCCGCCCTGAGCAAAAGCGAGGCCATCCTGGCCAAGCTGGGCCTGCCGGAGGACTTCATCCCCTGCTGTGCCATCACCCTGGGCAAGACCGACGTGGCCTACACCCTTCGGGAGATCCCGGATGACAAGATCAGCAGCAACACCATCGAATGACGAACTGCACGGCCAGGGCCTTCCTGGCCGTGCAATCTTTTTATGTTTTTTCCTCTCTGATGTGGTATAATAATCGATATCCCTGCAAAGCTAAGAGGTAAACCCATGGGCATCAAACACCAACTGAAAAAACTGCGGGACGGCTATGTCACCGGCCAGGTGGCCCGGGCAAAGCTCCCTGCGTTCTCTCCCGCCCCCATCCGCCGGGTGCGCATCACCTACATTGGCCGGGTCCAGAAGGTGGGTTTCCGGCTGGAAGTTTCGGAACTGGCCAAACGGCTGGGCCTCACCGGTTTTTGCCAAAACCTCCCCGACGGTTCCGTCCTGGCTGAGATCCAGGGCCCGGCAAACCGGATCCGCTACCTGAACACCTTTATGGGGTCCCTGAAACGGATCAAGATCCGCCAAACCATCACCCGGGAACTGGAACCCATCCCCGGGGAGACTGCCTTTCTCCAAAGATAGACAAGGAGGCCTGTCATGGCACCCAACTTTGAAATCGAACGAAAATTTCTCATTGCCTACCCGGATGTCCACGTTCTGGAAGGCTGGCCGGGGATGACCCGTTCCGAAATGGTCCAGACCTACCTTTGCGCCCCCGAAGGGGATGAGGCCCGGGTCCGGCAGCGGACCCAGGACGGGGTCTCCCGCTGGTTCCACACCGTCAAGCGGGGCGAGGGTATCCGCCGCCAGGAGGAGGAGCGGGACATTTCTCAGGCAGAATACCATTCCCTCCTTGCCCAGGCAGACCCCACCAAGCGGGTCCTGGAAAAGACCCGATACTGCCTGCCCTACGAGGGCAAACTGCTGGAGGTGGACCTCTATCCCTTCTGGCAGGACCAGGCCGTCCTGGAAGTGGAGCTGGCCCACGAAGACGACTCGTTCTCCATCCCCCAGGAACTGACCGTCCTCCGGGAAGTCACCGGAGACATGGCCTATAAAAACGCCGTTCTGGCCAAAACAGACAAGGAGGTTCCCCTGTGAGCCTGAAAACACGCATGTTACCCCTCCTGCTGGCCCTTCTCCTCTGCCTGCCTGTGGCAGCAGGGGCTGTGGGACCCGTAGGAGTCACCATTGACGGGCAGCCCGTTGCTTTTGACGACACCTATGGTTACCCCTTTCTCGACGAAGCCGGCCGCACCCAGGTCCCCTTCCGTGTGACCCTGGAGTCCTTCGGCTGTACCGTCTCCTGGGACAACGACACCCGCACCGCCATCGCCGAAAAGGACGGCGTGGTGGTGGAAGTCCCCATCGGACAGGCCTATATTCTGGAAAACGGCCGACAAGTCCCCATTGACACCACCTCCCTCATCCGGGGAGACCGAACCTACCTGCCCATCCGCGCGGTGCTGGAAGCCTTCGGCGCCTATGTGACCTGGGACAATGAGAACCGCCAAGTGGTAGCCACCACCGGTTCCCCTCTGGTCCGGGTTCACTTCATGGAGGTGGGCCAGGGGGATGCCACCCTCATTGATGCCGGGGAGATCGAAGTCCTCATTGACGGGGGCACCAACAAAGCCGGTCCCCGGCTGGTGGAGTATCTCACCGGCCACGTAGACGGCATCCTGGACTACGTCATCGCCACCCACCCCGACCACGACCACATCGGCGGGTTGGACGACGTGCTGGCCGCCTTCCAAGTGGGGGAAATCATCGACAGCGGCTACCCCAATGACACCCAAAGCTGGAAAGACTACTGGGCCGCCGTGGAAGCAGAACCCGACTGCACCCTGTCCTTTGACGAGGACCGGGTCATTCCCCTCAACGAGACTGCTTATCTGGAAATCATCGAGACCGGGGACCACTGGACCACCTCCAACGACAGCAGTGTCATCGCCCAGCTGGTCTGCGACCAGGTGACCACCCTCTTCACCGGAGACATGACCGCCGCCGCCGAGCTGGAGTCCTTGGCCCTCTTCCGGGATGTGGATGTGCTGAAGGTGGCCCACCACGGCTCCAAGTCCTCCACCAGCCAGGAATTCCTGGAGATCGTCCGGCCCGAGTTCGCGGTGGTGTCCTACAAACTGGGCAACACCTACGGCCACCCCACGTCGGTGGTCCTCCAGCGGCTCTTTGCCTTCGGCACCACCGTCTACGGCACCGGAACCAGCGGCAACGTGGTCCTCACCACCAACGGTCAGGCCTACTCCTTCAACACCGACAGAGCCCTTACCCTGGAAGACGCCGGCAGCTGATTTCCATTTTTTGTCAATCTTAACAAAGAAGCCCCGCCATCGGAATCTCCGAAACGGCGTGGGCTTCTCTTTTTTCGCCTCTTTTGGTTTCCATTTATTGCCATTTTCTTCTTCTCCCCTGGATGGTGACGCCGATTTCAGGAACGAATTCCCCAATCGCCCTCTATTCCGGCAATTTTCTATAGTGGCAGAATATGTCAAAATAACAAAGAAATGGTTGCCTTTTGCAGAAAGCAGTTCTATAATAAGGTTAATCTGGATAAATCTTCCACACACCACAAGAAAAGAGGTGCCTTCATGCACTACAAGTATCTGTTAGACATCGCTCTGATCTTGCTGTTCACCAAGTTCCTGGGGCTCATCTTCCAGCGGCTCCACATGCCTCAGGTGGTGGGCTCCCTGATCGCCGGTCTGCTCCTGGGCCCTGCCGTTCTGCACCTGGTCGTGGAAACCGCATTCCTGGAAACCACCGCCAGCCTGGGCGTCATCCTGCTGATGTTCATCGCCGGCCTGGAGACCGACATCAACGAACTGAAACGCTGCGGCAAGGCAGCCACCGTCATCGCCGTGGCCGGCGTGGTGATCCCCCTGGCAGGCGGCTACTTCGTGGGCAGCTACTTCTTCCCGGATTCCCTGGCCATTGAAAACATCTTCCTGGGCATCGTCCTCACCGCCACCTCGGTCAGCATCACCGTGGAGACCCTCCGTGAAATGGGCAAGCTGAGAGGCCCCGTGGGCACCGCCATTCTGGGCGCCGCCATCATCGACGACGTGCTGGGTATCATCGCCCTGACCATCGTCACCAGCTTCTCCTCCCCCGACGTGAATGTTTCCTGGGTCCTCATCAAGATCGTCCTCTTCTTTGTGTTTGCCATTGTGGCCGGTCTGGCCTTCGCCAAGTTCTTCCGCTGGTGGACCAACCGCAGCGAAGAGAACCGCACCGAGTACGTCATCCTGGCTTTCGTGTTCTGCCTGCTCTTCTCCTTCATCGCAGAGTACTTCTTCGGAGTCACTGACATCACCGGCGCTTTCATGGCAGGCCTCATGATCTCCAACACCATGTCGGCCAAGCACAGCCTGTACATGAACCATACCTTCGAGTCGGTCTCCTTCCTGTACCTGTCCCCCATCTTCTTTGCCAGCGTAGGTCTTCAGGTGGAGCTGGAGGGCATGACCTCCCACATCATCCTCTTTGCTGTGGTCCTGACCATCGTGGCCGTTCTGTCCAAACTGGTGGGCTGCGGCCTGGGCGCCAGAGTAACCGGCTTTGACACCAAACAGTCCATCCAGATCGGCGTGGGCATGGTCTCCCGCGGCGAGGTGGCCCTCATCGTGGCCTCCAAGGGCGCAGACCTGCATCTGATCAGCAAAGAACTCTTCGGCCCCATCATCGTGGTGGTTGTCATTACCACCATCATCACCCCCATCCTGTTGAAGCTGGTCTTCCAGGAGCGTAAACCCTCTAACATCACCATGCATCCTACGTTATGATGCTTTTTAACTAAATGCTCCCGGAAACTAAGCCCCTTGAGATGTCATCTCAAGGGGCTTAGTTATTCCGTGAATTTTATTTTTGGGAGAACAGTTCCTCCAGGGTCTTTGCCCCCTGGGGGACATGGTCCTCCAGCAGTTTCAGAAGGTACCAGGCCTGGTCCCACTCCTTGGAAGTGACCTTTCGGTAGAGGCCTTCGCCGCGCCACCGGAACCAGTCCACTACCTTGGACATAACCCAGATCCCCTTATGGTAGAGGGAGGGGCTGATGCCGGGGAACACATGGTGGATGGAATCCTGGTGAGCCACGCAGAGCCGGGGCATCAGAGGGATCTTCTGCTCCTGGAGGACCAGGGAATCCAGAGCCAGTTCTAAACGATAGTGGGAGGACCCCTCTTTGACCCAGGGCTTCATGGCCCGGTGAAGCTTTTCATCCAGAACAAAGTGGAGCAGACAGCCCGCAGCATAGGACCGGGCGGTGGGATCCTGACTCTGGATGGACTCGGTGACGAAGGGCAGGACCTCCCTTCTCCAGTCTGCATGGTATTTCTTCACCTTCCAGTAACCCAGACCGGAGAACTCCAGAGGGTCCGGGCCGTAAAGCCCCAACTGAAAGGCGGTGTGGTCGGTCACCAGCTTACCCCGGACTTCCGGGGACAAATATTCCAAACACTTTTTTCCGTAATAAGTATGGGCGTTGTAGTCTGCCATAATTTACCAACTCCATTCCCCCTTATCATACCCGTTTTTCCTCATTCTATCAAGAGGTTTTCCGTCATTTTTTTCCATTTTATCCAAAAAGAAGACCGTCGGACCAAAGGTCCGACGGCTTTTGCTCAGTGCAGATTCAGAATCAGGAACAGGCTCAGGCACAGGGTCAGGATGCAGGCCGGGACGGTGTACTTGCAGTACCGTTTCCAGCTGATCTTGACGCCCTCCCGGGCGGCCACAGAGAGGCCCACCACATTGGCCGAGGCGCCGATGGGGGTGGCGATGCCGCCGATGTCGGTGCCCTTGGACATGGTCCAGGCCAGGGTGCTCAAGTCCATGCCCAGCAGGTCGGACAGGGACAGGATCACCGGGACCATAACCGTGGTCATGGGGATGTTGTCCACAAAGGCCGAGCAGATGGCGGTAAACCAGATGAGGACCACCACCATCATGGTGTGGTCGCCCTTGGCTACCCCCGCCAGGAACTGGGCCAAACCGTCCAGCACATGGGTCTGCTCCAGGCCGCTCACCACCACCATCATGCCGATGATGAAGGCGAAGGTCTTCCAGTGGACCTTTTTCAAAATCTCCATGGGATAGCGGGTGCCCGCCAGGGTCATGGAGCCGGCCATGAGTCCGATGGTGGGCATGGTGAGGCCCGTGGGATTATGGGTCATTACCAGGGCAATGACCCCCAGGAAAATGGCCAAAGCCTGGTGGAACCGCCCCCGGTCGGGGATGGCGTCGGCGGGATGAAGCCCCAGAAGGGCCGGGTCAAACTCACCGATGCCCTGACCCAGCTGGGCACGGAAGGTCAGGGTAAAGTAGACCACCACGAAACAGAAGGCCACCAGACAGATGACGCCGTTGTTCTGGATAAAGTCCCAGAAGCCCAGGCCCAGGGAGGTACCCAGGATGATGTTGGGGGGATCGCCGCTCATGGTGGCTGCACCGCCCAGGTTGGAGCTGAAAATCTCAGCGATGACCACAGGCACCGGGTCGAACTGCAGCAATCGACCCATCTGGACTGTGGCCACCACCATGAAGAGGATGACCGTGATGCTGTCCACGAACATGGACAGCAAAGCCGAAAAGGTCATAAAGACCACCAGGATGAGGGTGGGCTTAAAGTGGACCTTCTGGGCCAGCCACAGGCAGATCCAGTCAAAAAAGCCGGCCTCACTCATCTCCTCCGCCAGGATCATCATACCCAGCAGGAAGAGGATGGTACTCCAGTTGATGCCCGTATTAAATTCGGTGATGCCCATGTGGGAAAACCAGAACTCGAAATGAAAGAAGCTGTCCATACTGAGGGCTTCCCAGACGGAGGCAAAGCCCCCCACCATCAGCAGCAAAACAAGAATCATCGCCCCGCCGGAGGACAGGGCGATGATAGCTCTGGAATGTTTTCCCCAGATGATATGGATGAACATGAACAGGGCAATGGCAATGGCCAGGATCTGGCTCAGCAGCATTGATATCCCTCCAATGATCTAGGAGATTAGCAGTAGCGCAGCAGGATCATACCCATGCTGAGGGCCACCACGATGATGGATGCGGGTGCAGAATACTTGCAGTAACGGGCCCAGCTGACGGGATGACCTTCGCGGGCTGCAATGGAAGTGCCGGCCACGTTGGCGGATGCGCCGATGGGGGTGGCGGAACCACCGATGTCGGTACCCATAGCCAGAGTCCAGGCCAGGGTGTCCAGAGGAACGCCCATGGTGGCGGACAGAGAGTTGATGATGGGAACCATGGTGGCCGCGAAGGGGATGTTGTCCACGAAGGCAGATGCGATGGCGGACAGCCAGATGATGATGATGACCATCACCACGATGTTGCCGCCGGTGATGTTGGCGATGCCGTTGGCCATAGCCTCCAGAACGCCGGTCTCCTCCAGGCCGCTGACGGCCACGAAGAGGCCGATGAAGAAGTAGACGGTTTCCCAGTCCACGCGCTTGAGCAGGTGCATAGGTGCCTTATTGGTCACCAGAGTAAGGGCGGCCGCAATGACACCGATGGTGGCCACGGTCAGGCCGGTCATGGCGTGGGTAACCAGCAGAGTGACGATGAAGATGAAGATGGCCACGCTGACTGCAAAGGCCTTCTTGTTGACGATGGCGTCCTCAGGGCTCAGGCCACAGGATCCCATAGCGCTCAGATCTGCATGGGAGACCAGCTCCTTGCGGAAGCAGAAGTAGAAGAAGGGCACCATCAGAACCAGGCAGATCAGTGCGATGACACCGGTGTTCGTCAGGAAGTCGAAGAAGGAATAGCCCAGAGCCGTGCCGATGATGATGTTGGGGGGGTCACCGGACATAGTAGCGGAACCGCCCAGATTGGCCGCAAAGATCTGGGAAATGATGAAGGGAATGGGATCGAACTTCAGCAGGTGTGCCAGACGGACACTGGCCACTGCCAGGAACAGGATGACGGTGATGCTGTCGATGAACATGGACAGGACGGCAGACAGGATCATAAACGCCACGAACAGAGGTGCGGGCTTGTAGTTGACGGTCTTGGCCAGGCGCAGGCACAGCCAGTCGAAGAAGCCGGCCTCACCCATACCTTCCACCATGATCATCATACCGGCAATGAAGATGATGGTACTCCAGTTGATGCCGGTGTGCATCTCACCGCCGTGCCCCACCGTATACCAGAAGGTCGGCTCGATCATGGTGTGGAGGGCCAGGGATGTCTTCACGGCCTCGAAGCTTTGCATGGCCAGGACAAAAACCACCAGAATGGTCGCACCGCCGGCCACCAGGGCCACCAGGTAGCGGGGGAATCGTTCCCGGACGATCTCCACGAACATGATGACGAAGATGATGACTGCCAAAATCTGACTTAACATAAAATTTTTCCTCCCCTGGGGATGGGGGTGGTCAGAACGCCCTCTCCCCGATGTGTGTGTGTTGGTCAGCCCGGACAATGATATGCCCCATCCGGGAAAACCTTTCTTTGTTTCTCCTTGTTTTTGCGTGTGGTGTGCGAAGAGAATGTATTTTTTTACCTGCTATTCCGGGTTATGGAAAGGTTTCGAGCAGGCAAAAAGGAGCAGGGCAACGGTTTGTCCTGCCCCCTTGGTGTTTGCTCATGGGAGCATATGGGTTTGATCCGCTCAGCCTTCCGTGGTGCTGAACGCCTCAAACTTGCAAAGCTGCTGGCAGACGCCGCAGCCTACGCACTGGGTGGGGTCGATGACTGCCTTGTTGTCCTTCCAGGAGATGGAGGGGCAGCCGATCTTCATGCACATCTTGCAGCCCTTGCACTTGTCCGGCTCGATATACAGGGGGGGATTCTTCTTGACGGACTTGAGCAGAGCGCAGGGACGGCGGGTGATGATGACGGAGGGTTCTTCGGCCGAAAGTTCCTCCAGGACCACAGCCTCGGTGGCCTTCAGGTCATAGGGGTCCACCACCCGGACCCGGCGGATGCCCATGGCCTTACACAGGACTTCCAGGTCGATCTGTCCGGCAGGCTCACCCCGGAGGTTCTTGCCGGTGGTGGGGTTCTGCTGGTGGCCGGTCATGCCGGTGATGGAGTTATCCAGAATGATGATGGTGGAATTGCTCTGGTTGTAGGCGATGTTGGCCAGGCCGGTCATGCCGGAGTGCATGAAGGTGGAGTCACCCAAGACGCCCACGGTCTTTCCTTCGCTCTCTTTGCCCAGGGCCTTGTTGAAGCCGTGGACGGAACTGACCGATGCGCCCATGCACTCGCAGGACTCGATGGCATACAGGGGTTCGTAAGCCGCCAGGGTGTAGCAGCCGATGTCACCCAGGGCCGTGATCTTGTGCTTAGCCAGGGTGTAGAACAGGCCCCGATGGGGGCAGCCGGCGCACAGGACAGGGGGACGGCCGGGAACGGTTTCGTCCAGGCCCACCCAGGGCTTGGCGGTGTTCTGGAGCTTCTCCGCCACCAGGCCCTGGGAAAACTCGCCGATGAGGGGGAGCTTATCCTTGCCCATGACGGTGAGGCCCAGGTTGCGGCAGTGTTCCTCAATGATGGGGTCCAGCTCCTCCAGGACGATGACCCGGTCTACCTTGGCGGCGAAGTCCAGGATCTTCTGGCGGGGCAGGGGGTTCACCAGGCCCAGCTTCAGGATGGAGGCCTTTTCTCCAAAGACCTCGCGGGCGTACTGGTAGCAGGTGGAGGAGGTGATGATGCCGATGGAGGTGTCCTCCCCCATCTCCTCCCGGTTCAGGTCGGTGGTCTCGGCAAAGGCAATGAGCTTCTCGGTCCGGGCCTCTACGATGGGGTGGCGGGGACGGGCGTTGCCGGGGACCATGACGTACTTGGCGATGTCCTTCACATACTTCCGCTCGGGCGCTTCCTTCCGCTCGCCCAGCTCTGCGATGCTCTGAGAGTGGGAGATGCGGGTGCAAAGTTTCAGGAAAACCGGAGTGTCATATTCCTCGGACAGCTCGTAGGCGATCTTTGCAAACTGCAAAGCTTCATTGGAGTCGGAGGGCTCCAGCATGGGGAGCTTGGCAGCGATGGCATAGCGGCGAGAGTCCTGCTCGTTCTGGGAGGAGTGCATCCCGGCGTCGTCGGCCACGCAGATGACCATACCGGCGTTGATTCCGGTATAGGAGATGGTGAAGAGGGGGTCGGCTGCCACGTTCACGCCCACGTGCTTCATGACACAGGCGGAGCGCTTGCCCGCCAGGGCGGCGCCGAAGGCCACTTCCATGGCCACCTTCTCGTTGGGGGCCCACTCGCAATAGATCTCGTTGTATTGGGCAGCCTGCTCGGTGATTTCCGTGCTGGGAGTACCCGGATAGCTGGAGATCAAGCAGCAGCCAGCCTCGTACAGGCCACGGGCCACCGCTGCATTGCCCAGCATCAGTTTTTTCATAGTTCTTCCCCTTTCTGGGATACCCGCCGGAAGAGAGACGGGCCTTTGCATATTGGTTTTTATATCATACCATCTTTCTGCCTTTTCGTAAACGTACTTTCCTGACAAAAATACGAATCTTTCCTCTGTCTCTTCTGTTTTTCCCTACGGTTTGGCGAAAAATCCGACATTTCCCCCAGATTCTCCCAGTTATGTCGAACCTGCACGAATCCTGCGATAAGTTTTTCCTTGTCTTTGCCAGTTTTTGCCAATTCGCTATTGAGTTCGCTGTCTCATTGTGATAAATTATGGTTGACCGGTCCAAAAGGAATCATTTCACAACGAAAACATTGGGAAGAAACGGCCCAGCCGCCTTCCCAGGGGGGAGACACACACGCATGGAAAGTAAGAAAACCATTCTCATCGCCGACACCAGCGAGGAGTTCCGCACCGCTCTGGCTGAAGCCCTACAGAGCGAGGAAGGCCTGGAGGTGGTCGGCCAGACCAACGACGGGCAGGACGCCATTCGCCTGACCCGGGAACTCGCCCCTGATATCCTGGTGATGGATCTGGTGCTGGGCCGTGCCGACGGCTTCGATGTGCTGGATGCCGTGAGCACCTTACCGGTCAGTACCCTGGTCCTGTCGGGCTTTGCCCGGGGCGCTATGGCCGATCAGGTGGCTGCCCGGGGCGGGGACTATTACATGGTAAAACCCTGCCGCATCCCGTCGGTGGTGGAGCGGGTCCGCCTGCTGGGGAGCCAGCACTGGTGCGAGGACCTGCTGCCCAACCAGCCCTCGGCCCTCCGGCAGACCCTGGAAACCAACGTCACCGCCATTATCCACGAGATCGGGGTACCCGCCCACATCAAGGGCTACCAGTACCTACGGGAGGCCATCATCATGACCGTGGAGGACATGGAGGTCATCAACGCCGTCACCAAGATCCTCTACCCGGAGGTGGCCCGGAAGTTCGGCACCACCGCCAGCCGGGTGGAGCGGGCCATCCGCCACGCCATCGAAGTGGCCTGGGACCGGGGCGACCTGGACACCCTGCAGAAGTACTTCGGCTTCACCGTGAGCAACAGCAAGGGAAAGCCCACCAACAGTGAGTTCATTGCCATGAT
>JAFYPT010000016.1 GCA_017547425.1 Ruminiclostridium sp. | reverse complement strand
CGGGACCACGCCATCCTCAGCAAGCTCATCATCCAGGAGGGGGAGGTCTTCTCGGTCTCTGCCCTCAGCCACCAGCGGCCCTGGTCTATGAGCGCCGGACGGAACCGGAGTGGACGGCGGCCTTTCAGGACACGGGCCTCCACGGCCTTCTCACCGCCGTGGCCCGGGAGATCCACCGGGGGACCCTGCGCACCCGGGCGGACTCCAAGCTGACCCGTGCCCTCCGCAAAGCCCTCCACACCATGGGGCTGGAAAACTTCCAGGCCATGGGGGAGGAAGAGGGGGTGAAGAACCTGGTGCAGCTGGCGGAGGAGGGGTTGGGGTGAAAATCATTCGTAGGGGCCGATTCCATATCGGCCCGCTGTCGTAGGACTAAGGGTAGTGGGCGGATATGGAATCCGCCCCTACAACGGATGTGGCAGGGTTTGCCTGGCTCCCCTTGATAGGGGAGCTGTCACGGAGTGACTGAGGGGTGCTATCCTTGCAGGTAAATTGTCGTATCGATACGACAGCAAACCCTTTGGCCCCGCACCCCTCCGCCCCTTTGGGGCACCTCCCCTCGCAGGGGAGGCATGCTCTCTCCCGTCCCCTTTTCCTCCCCTCCCGGGGAGGAATTTTTTTATCTTCACATTGACATTTCCCCGGGAACAGCGGATACTAAAGATACGAACACAAAGGAGGTGGGACCATGCACGAGACCCTCTACATCCAACCCCATAAGCGGCCCAAGGTCCTTCTCCTGGGCAACGGCATGAACCGGGTCTACGGCGGGGCCTCCTGGGCGGGGCTGCTGGACCAGATCAACCGCACCAAGTACCGCCCCGACCAGATCAAGGGCATTCCCTTCCCCCTTCAGGCCGTCCTGCTGAGCCACGACCACGTGGGTTCCTCCCTCCAGGAGCTGAAAGCCGAGCTGACCCAGTGCGACATCCACCCCTGGCTGAAAGGCATCCTGGACCGGCTTCTGGCTCTGCCCTTCGACTGCATCCTCACCCCAAACTTTACCTACGAGGTGGAGTGCGCCGCCGACCCGGATTTTTTGAACAAGAGCCGGTGGAAGAAGTACCAGCGGCACACCGACGCCGTGAAGAAATCCGAGCAGAAGTTCATGCTCCACACCTATTACGACCTGCCTTTGGGTGAGCGGCACGTCCCCCTCTTCCATGTCCACGGGGAGGCCCGGAAGCCCAAGTCGGTCATCCTGGGCCACTATTACTACGGGAGCCTGCTGTTCCGCTACGACCAGTACCTGACCCGTCGGGCCCCCAACGAGCAGTATCGCACGGGGAAACACCCCGAGGGCTATCCCGTCCAAAGCTGGCTGGACTACTTCATCCTGGGGGATGTGTACTCCCTGGGCTTCGGCTTCGACACCTCGGAGTTCGACCTCTGGTGGCTCCTGTGCCGGAAGAAGTACGAGCAGGCCGCCCACGGCAGCTTCTACTTCCTGGAGCCGGAGCGGAAGTCCGCGGAGACCAAGCTGGCCCTCATGAAAGCCTACCACGCCCGCCATGTGTCCTTCGGGGTGAAAGACCCCAAGACCACCGAGGACTACAAGGCTTTTTACGAGACCGCCCTGGAAGCCCTGGAGGCCCACATTCAACTGAAAGAAGGGAAGCCCCTGTGAAATCCCCCTACTACGGCTGGGTGGTCTGTCTGGTGAGTACCCTTTTGCTGTTTGTGACCATGGGTACCGTGTCCAACGGGTTTTCCGTCTACCTGCCCTACATCATGGCCCAGCACGGCTTCACCCACGCCCAGACCTCCTCCCTGGTGACCCTCCGGTGTCTGGTGTCCTTTTTCGCCATGCTGGCCATCGGGTTCTATTATAAAAAAGTTTCCATCCGTTTGGGTGTGACCATGGCCGCCGGCTGTGCCGGTCTGGCCTTCCTGCTGTACAGCGTGGCGGAGACCTACCCGGTCTTTTGCATTGGCGCGGCCATCTCCGGCCTGAGCTACGGCCTGGGGTCCATGATTCCCGTGTCCATCCTCATGAACCGGTGGTTCGTGGAGCATCGGGCTCTGGCCCTGTCCATCTGCGGCACGGGCAGCGGCATCGCCACCATCCTCCTGCCCCCGGTGACCACCGCCCTCATTGAGAGGCTGTCCATGGCGGCGGCCTTCCGTTTGGAGGCCTGGGCGGTTTTCCTGTTTACCCTTATTATCCTCCTTTTCCTGCGGAACGACCCGACCGAAAAGGGCCTGAAACCCTACGGCTGGGAGCACGCCCATCCTGCTGGGGTCAGGGAGGAGCCTGCCCGGTCCTTCACCCTTACGGGGAAGATGTGGGCCCTCATGGCCTGCGCCAGCCTGTGCATGGGCGCTCTGGCCAACCCGGGGTTCTCCCATCTGTCGGTCCTCTTCACCTCTGAGGGCTTTGACCCCATGGTGGTGGCTGCTATCCTCAGCGGGGCGGGGGTGGTCATCACCCTGGCCAAGCTGGGCTACGGCGGGGTCACCGACGCCATCGGGGGCTGCAAGTCCAGTCTCCTCTTCGGCGGGGTCCTGCTGGTGGGCCATGTGCTCTGCTGCCTGGCCTTCCTGCAAAGTCTGCCCGTGACCATCCTCACCGTCCTTTGTCTGGGCATCGGCTATCCCATCGCCACCATCGGTCCCTCCATCTGGGCCAATGACATGGCCTCGGCGGACCGGTATCCCACGGTGGTCCGGCGGCTTCAGGTCATCTACGCCGGGGGCGCCCTGGTGTTCGCCAGTGTGCCGGGGCTTCTGGCCGACCGGTTCGGCAGCTACATTTCCGCTTACCTTCTCTTCTCCGGGGCCATGGCTTTGACCCTCCTGTGCATCGCCTGGGCCTATGGGGAGAACAAAAAACGAAAGATCTGAGCATGAAAAAATCCCTCCGCATTCAAAGCGGAGGGATTTTTGTTTGAAATCAGGGGTTTTCTTCCTCTTCCAGATGAGCGTAAACACCGCCGGGGCGGTCGAAGTCCGGCAGGACGAAGGTGCCCACCAGGAAGGTGAGGGAGTAGATGGCGGTGAAAATCATGGCGGCAAACCAGCCGGTGGTGTTCACCAGTCGGACCACCCAGGCGTACACCAGCATCTGCAGGCTGTAGGCCGCTGCCCAGTAGATGGTGAGGATGACAGCCACCTTCTGGGGGGTGGCGCCGGGGAGCTTGGTGGGCAGGGTGAAGAGGGAGGGAGTGGAGATGAAGACCACGAAGCCCAGGCAGATGGCCGAGATGGTGGCCACCGTGGGGGACTTGGTCAAAATCATCAGGAAGAAGAGGGAGGACTGGGCAATGCCCGAGAAGCGGAAGAGGTAGATCTGCCGTTTCAGCTTCTTGGACAGGATAATGCCGATGATGGTGCCCGGGATGCCCGTGAGGGCGATCATCATGGAGATGAACTGGGAGTCCACGGTGAAGTCGGGGTTCAGGGGGAAGAGGTAGAGCATCACCGTGTACAGCACCAGGCGGCCGGTCATGGTCAGCAGGAACTGATAGAGGAAGGGCTCCTTGAAGCCGTCCTTGTAGGTGTAGGTCTTTTCTTCCAGGCTTTCTGTCTTCTTCTTGGGGTCGATGGGGTAGTCCTTGCCTACGATGAGCCAGGCCACCAGGAAGACCACGCTGAAAATACCGTAAAACAGGATGACCGAGCGCCAGTCCCCCAGCCAGGCCCGGACAGGGTTGATGGTGAGCAGGCCGATGAGGTTACCCGTGTTGGGTCCGGCGTTGTTCAGGCCGATGAAGAGGGAGTGGTGCTTGGGCTCGAAGCAGTAGACCACGTAGGGGGTCATGCATATCATGAGAACGGCACCGCCAAAACCCAGCAGGAAGCGGGTCAGGACGAAGAAGTACAGCCCGGTGGAGTAGGCGCCCGCCACCACCGCGCAGATGAGCAGGCAGGAGAAGGCCACGGTCTTTTTGGGGCCCAGCTTCACCAGAATCCAGGCGGCCACGAAGTTGCCCACGATTTTGGCCAGGGAGATGGCGTTGTTCACCGAGGAGGGGATGTCCGTGCCGCCGAACTCGGAAACCATGTCCGGGGTGACGATGGAACCCACCATCCAGGATGCGCTGAAGAAGGAGTAGGCTAAGAAGAGAAGGGTCTCGATGGCAATGCCGCGCCGGGTGCTGATGACCTTGGGTTCCATGGGAAGGCCCCCTTTCGAATCCGACAAAAAATGTAGTGAAAAGTTGTAAATTTTATTTAGTTTACCTGAAAATATGGCATACGTCAAGACACAAGCCCTGAAAATAGGACACCTGGACTCGATTGTACAATTATTTTTTGAAACGTGTACGTTTGCGTACACGAAACCCGGTTTTTTCGCCTATTAGTAGAGACTATTTTAAGGAGGGAAAAAACCATGAAGAAATTCTACGACCTGATCGACGTGAAGAGCATCGTCACCCTGGCCATGACCGGAGCGCTCATCGCCCTGCTGTTCTGGCCCGGTGTGGTGAACGCCGAGGCCCAGAACATCTTCTGCACGGCCTACGGCGCGGTCATCACCTATTTCTTCACCAAGCAGGACCGATGGGAGGAGGAGACGGAATGAGCCAGCCTGTGTCTTATCTCCAGACCGACCCCCGATGGGGGAGTCTGGACTACTCGGCGGCGGGAGAGAAGACCACCATCGCCGCTTCCGGCTGCGGCCCCACCGCCATGGCTATGGTCCTGGCCTCCTGGGCGGACCAGACCGTGACCCCCAAGACCGAGTGCGCCTGGGCCCTGGCCCACGGGTACAAAGCCCCCCGTCAGGGGACCTATTACGGGTACTTTGAACCCGCCGGGGCGAGATATGGCCTGCAGGTCACCCGGCTGAACTGGACCAATCTCTACGGAAATGCCACCTCGGCCTACCACGCCCAGGTGAGGGATGCTCTGGACCGGGGAGACCTGGTCATTGCCTGCATGGGCAAGGGCCTGTGGACCAGTTCCGGCCACTATGTGCTGCTGTGGAAGGTGGAGGGGAACGTGGTCTATATCAACGACCCGGCTTCCACCCGGACGTCCCGGACCAGGGGGGACTGGAACCTGTTCAAACAGCAGGTGAAATACTACTGGGTTATCGAAAAGCCCCAGGGAAAGGAGGACGACATGGAAGGGTATGAAATTGTGAAGGCCCTTACCGACCGGGAGGCCTATGAGCTTCTGGAAAAGGCCCGGCGCTATGCCCAGACCCTGCCCGAGGCAGACTGGAGCAAGACCGAGGGCTGGTGGGGGAAGGCCGTGGAGGGGAAGATCCTCTCCGGCGGCCCGGAAGCCCCTGCCAAGCGGAGCGAGGTAGCGGCCATTCTGGGGAGACTGGGCCTCATCGAATGAAAAAGTGGAGCCGTCAGGCTCCGCTTTTTTAATAATCCAAATTGTACAGCTCCCAGCATTTTGCCACCATCTCCGGGCGGCTGTTCAGGAAGGTCACCTGACCTTCCGACTCCCGCGGGGTGAGAAGCCCACCCTTCTCCAGCTGGCGCTTCAGCTGCCGGGCGGTGCCGTCACTGCCGTCGATGATGTCCACCGGACGGCCGAAATTTTTCCGGATGGCCGAACGGACGAAGGGGTAGTGGGTGCAGCCCAGGACGATGTACTCCACGCTGCAGTGGCGGAAGGGGAGGAAGAGGGTTTGAAGGTAGTCGTCTATGACTTCGTCCTCCATGTGTCCCTGCTCCACCAGCTCGGCCAGCCCCTTGCAGGGGAGGGAGATCACATTGGCCTGGTCGCAGAAAGCGGCGGCCAGTTTCTGGTACTTGTCCTCCGGGATGGTGAGGGGGGTGGCCATCACCAGGACGGAGGAGCTGTCCTGGGCCTGGGCGGCGGGTTTCACCGCAGGTTCGATGCCGATGATGGGCAGGTTGGGGTGCTTGTCCCGCAGCAGGGCAATGGCAGCGCTGGTGGCGGTGTTGCAGGCCACCACCACGGCCTTGACCCCCTGGTCGATAAGGTCCTCAATGGCCTGGATGGTGAGGTCCCGGACTTGGTCTAAGGTCTTTTCCCCATAGGGGGCGTTGACGGAATCCCCGAAATAGAGGAAATCCTCCCGGGGCAGCAGGGCTGTGCAGGCACGCAGCACGCTGATGCCTCCCAGGCCGGAGTCGAAGAAGCCAATGGGGCGGTTTTGCCTGTCCACACAGATCCCTCCTTTTGCATGGTGTTTTGGCTGACCCTTAGTATACCACTTTTTCCGCCGGGATGCCACAGGATTTTTCCAAAAGAACCCCGGAGCCGGGGGCTGCATATCCTGGGATGAGGGCTGTGCCCTCCACCTCAAACCGCCATTGGCGGAGAAAGGAAACCATATGAAACGATATCAATGCGGCGGTCCGGACCCGGTCTGTTGCGTCCGACCGCCTCAGCCATGGGCTCCTGTCTGTCCGACTCCCCAGCCTTCCCCTCAGCCCTGGGGGCCGGGCTGCGTGGGGTGCAGTCCGGTCCCCTTCGTCCAGGGGGAGACCTACTGCGCCGGTCAGGTGGTCAGCTGGCAGGGAATTCTGTACCGGGTGAGGGCGGCCCGCCCTGTGGGGGTTCCTGGTCAGTCCCCTGACTTTACCCCCGCCGGAGACTGCTGCTGGGAGCCTCCTGTGGGTCCTACCGGCCCCACCGGCCCCGCAGGAATGCCCGGGCCCCAGGGACCCACTGGGCCTACGGGTCCCACGGGGGCCACGGAAGGGAAAAAGGATGCACAACCATGGGGGAGAAAAGGGGAAAAATAGTGAAATGTGATGCACTTTTGGTGCAGATAATTTTGTAAAATATTAAGACCTCTGCCTGTCTGTAAATTTAGGAAACAGACGAGAAATTTTGCAAAGGATGATGGGTATGAAGAAAGCCAAGCTTGCCATTGTTTGGTTTCTGGTATTTATGATTTTATTCTCTGCGGGATCGATGATCCGCAGCAGTGTTGAGAAGAACAAGGAATGGGTCAACCCCTACCTGGACGTGAACGAGAGCCTGTGGAGCTATCAATACATCACCGAGCTCAGCAAGGCCGGCGTCCTGCCTGAGGTGGATCAGTTCAACCCCACCGTGGAAGAGACCCGCGGCAACTTGGTGCTGTATCTCTACAACATGGACAGCGGTCTCTTTAAGAAGCGGGACAAGCTGGAGCCCACCGAGGAGAGAGAAACCCCCGAGTTTGAGGACCTGGATGAGGACTCCGGTCTGTACGACGCCGTCTGCTGGGCCTACGAGCAGGGTCTGGTCAACGGCACCACCGAAACCACTTTTGGTCCCAACGAGCTGCTGACCCGTGAGCAGGTGTGCACCATCCTGGCCCGCTTTGCTGCCCTGGAGCAGATCGACCTGATCCAGGTGGTGGAGCCTGACCAGTTTAAGGACTCCCTGTACATTCAGGAGTACGCCCGCAGTGGCGTCACCGCCTGCCAGCTGGCCGGCGTGGTCAAGGGCTACGAGAAGGGATTCTTCTACCCCGCCAACAACATGACCCGCCAGGAGGTCTGCGCCGTCATCTACCGCATCATGATGGCCGCCAACACCGCTGTCCCCGAAGGGGCCCGTCTGGTGGACCTGACTCCTGGTGCCTACGACGACCTCTATAAGAACTACACCGATATCCCCTTCACCGCTCTGGTGCCTGCCTCTGCGGAGACAGGACCCGTGTCCTTCTTCGACCAGGCGGTCTTTATCGGTGACTCCATCTCTGTAACTCTTGAGTCCTACTGCACCGCCAGTGGCGCCCTGGGCAAGGCCCAGTTCCTGTGCGCCGGCAGCATGAGCCCCACCAACATGCTCACCGGCAAGATCCTGCCTGAGTATCCCAAGGGCTCCGGCAACAAGCCTGCCATCGAGGAGAGCGTGGCGGCCAGCGGCGCCAAGGTGGTCTATGTGATGCTGGGTATGGACAACATCGGCTACGGCCTGGAGAAGTCCACCGGGGACTATGTGAAGATCCTGAACAACATCGCGGCCCGAAACCCCGATGTCCAGATCATCGTCCAGTCCGTCACCCCCATGACAGAGAACAGCAAGAGCACCAGCGAAAAGCTCAACAACGACACCATCAACGCCTTCAATGAGCGGATGCTGGAGATCTGCCAGGAGAACCGCTGGTACTTCGTGAATGTGTCCGAGCGGTTCAAGGATGCCAACGGCTTCCTCATCGAGGACTTCTGCAGCGACCGGTCCAGCATGGGCATGCACTTCACCTATGACGGCGCCAAGGTCTGGGTGGAGTACCTGCTGAACCACATTCCTGAAGATCTGCTGTAATTTTACAAAAGTTTAAGGAATTCTTCAGAATCCCGAAACCATTTTGCGATAGGATAGGAGCAAGACCAATCAGAAAAGGAGCATCCTAAAATGAAGCGATACATACTGTTTGTTCTGACCGCCCTGCTCCTGTTGGCCCTGTGCGCCTGCAGCCAGACCCCTGACCAGACTGAGCCTGAGGAGGAGTACCTCTCCGTCCAGGAGCCGGAACCTCCTGTGGAGGAGCCGGAGGAAAAACCGGAGGAAGAGGAACTGCCCCGGGTCTTTGACCCGGTGGTCCCCGCCTCGGAGGCTGTCTCCGCCGACTGGTTCGCTGACGCGGCCTTCATCGGAGACTCCGTCTCGGTGATGCTGGAGTATTACAACGATGCCTACGGCACCCTGGGGAAGGCCACGTTCCTCTGCTCCGAGAGCCTCAGCCCCGGCGGAGCCCTGTCCTACGCCGCCGGTCACGAGCGGCTGCCCGAGTTCCCCAAGGGGTCCGGACAGCGTCCCCGGCTGGAGGATGCGGTGGCTGCCAGCGGCGCATCCAAAGTATATGTGATGCTGGGCATGAATTGCATCGCCGGAGGTGTTGACAGGGCGTGTCAGGATTTGGTAACATTGATTGATACCATCCTGGCAAAATCCCCCGAAGCCACCATCCTGGTCCAGCCCGTTACCCCCATGACGGCGACCAGTCCCCGGGCGGATGCAGCCCTGAACAACGACACCATCGCCCAGTACAACGCTAAGGTCCTGGAAGTCTGCCGGGAGCGGGCGTGGTACTATGTGGCCTCTCGGGATGCCCTGTCCAACGAGGCGGGCTACCTGCGGGATGACTACAGCGGCGACAAAGCCATGGGGATCCACTTAAATTACAACGGTGCGGCGGCATGGGCCGAATACCTGCTGACCCACATACCGGAAGCACTGAAGTAAAATAAATAACACGAAGGATGTAGAGAAGCTATGAAACGTGTATTTGCCCTGCTGATGGCCCTGATGGCCCTGACCATGATGCTGACCCTGACCGCCTGCGGCGGCGACGAACCCGAAGAGACCCCCGCCCCCGAGCAGACCGAGACCGTGGATCCCGGCACCGAGGAGGTGCCCGAAGTCACCGAGCCTGCTGCCGGCGCTGACCTGGCTGGCCTGATGGCTCAGATGATCGCCGATGCCGGCATCGCTGACTACATTGAGGTTCCCGCTGAGAACCTGTCCAACGTCTACGGCATCGACACCGCTCAGGTGGTGAACGCGGCTGCTTTCAACGCCATGACCGGCGGCGCATTCCCTGAAGAAGTGGTCATGATCCAGGCTGTGGACGAGGCCGCTGCTGCTGACATGGTTGCCAAGCTGGAAGGCCGTCTGACCTCCATCGCCGACCAGGCTGCTTCCTATGACCCCGCAAGCCTGGAACTGGCTGAGAACTGCGACGTGGTTACCAGCGGTGTCTATGTTGGCCTGTTCTTCTCCAACCACTACGACGCTATGGTCTCCGCTTTCCAGAGCGCAGTGGGCTAACCAAACCGACGTGAACAACCTTGCTGCCGGACGATCGCTATGACCGTCCGGCAGTATTCATGGAGAATGTAATCAATTATGGTTTTTTCGAGTCTTCCTTTCCTGTTCCTGTTTTTGCCGGTGGTGCTGCTGGGCAGCCACCTCCTGCCCTTTAAATTCCGGAACTTCTTCCTTCTGCTGGCAAACCTGGTCTTCTACGCCTACGGTGAGCCCATCTATGTCCTTATCATGATCGGGTCCATCCTGGTCAACTATATCTGCGGTATCCTCATCGGCAAGCAATCCTCTAAGGCCGCCAAGCGGGCCGTCCTGGTGGTGGGCATCGTCCTGAACCTGGCTGCCCTGGGCGTGTTCAAGTACGCCGGTCTCTTCGTGGGGACCTTCAAGGACCTCACCGGCAATACGGCCATCCCCGATGTGAACATCGCCCTGCCCATCGGCATCTCCTTCTACACCTTCCAGGCGGTGTCCTACCTGATCGACGTCTACTGGCAGGACTGTGATGCCTCTCGCAACTTCGTGAATTTCGCCTGCTACATCTCCCTCTTCCCCCAGCTTATCGCCGGTCCCATCGTCCGCTATGTGGACGTGAACGAGCAGCTGGTGGGCCGGAAGGAGACCCCCACCCTCTTCAACTCCGGTGTCCGCCTCTTCATGGTGGGTATGGCAAAGAAGGTCCTGCTGGCCAACCAGTTCGGTATGCTGTGGGACACCATGTCTGCCGACCCTGTGGCCGCCGGTGCCCTGGGTGCCTGGTGCGGCGCCATTGCCTACAGCCTCCAGCTCTACTTTGACTTCTCCGGCTACTCCGACATGGCCCGGGGTCTGGGCCGGATGCTGGGCTTTGAGTTCTGCATCAACTTCAACTACCCCTATATCTCCAAGAGTGTCACCGAGTTCTGGCGGCGCTGGCACATTTCCCTGTCCTCCTGGTTCCGGGACTATGTGTATATCCCCCTGGGGGGCAACCGCTGCGGCAAGGTCCGCCAGTGCGTGAACATCTTCATCGTCTGGGGCCTCACGGGCTTCTGGCACGGCGCCGGGTGGAACTTCCTCTTCTGGGGTCTGTACTACGGAGTGCTCCTTTTGCTGGAAAAGCTCATCCTGGGCAAGTACCTGCGGAAACTCCCTGCCCCCTTCCAGCACCTCTACACCCTGGTCATCGTAGTCATCGGCTGGGTGTACTTCGCCTCTCCCGACCTGGGCACTGCCCTGGCCTACCTCCAGGTGATGTTTTCCCTGAGTCCCGGCACCATGGGCGGCGCCTCTGTCGTTCTGCCCTGGCTGGGCATGGGTCTCATCGGCTTCGTGGCCTCCACCCCTCTGGCCAAGACCGCCTGGGAAAAGGTCAAGGACAAGCCCTTCATGCCCCTGGTGGAGGCTGTCCTCTGCCTGGCTGCCTTCTTGCTGTGCACCGCCAGCCTGGTGAGCGACAGCTACAATCCCTTCCTGTATTTCCGGTTCTAAGGAGGGTGTGAACATGAAAAAATTCTATCAAGTCCTGCCCATGGTGGTCTTTCTGGCCTTCATCGGGGTCATGACCCTCCTGCTCTTCCTGCTCCCCCACAAGGAGTACTCGGAAAACGAGAAGCGCAATCTGGCGGGCTTCCCCGAAGTCTCCGCCGAGGCCATCCTGGAGGGTGACTTCCAGGAGGATCTGGAGACCTTCACTGCCGACCAGGTCCCCGGCCGTGACTTCTTCGTGGGCGTGAACGCCTACTGGACCTATTTCACCGGCCGCAACGCCGCCCAGGACATCTACAAGTGCGAGGATGACTACCTCATCAACGCACCCAAGAAGTATAACGAGCAGATCTATCTGGACAACCTCACCCGGTTTGACCAGTTCGCGGCCAATTCCGGACTCACCGCCGACCTCATCATGGTGCCCTCCACGGGCTACATCATGGAGGAGGTCCTCCCGGCCAACCACGGGGCATACTACGACGACATGCTCTATGAGAAGGCGGAAGAGACCCTCCAGCATGTGAACATCATCGATGTCCGCGAGACTCTGAGGGAGGGGGCGCAGTCCGGTCAGGTCTGCTACAAGACCGACCACCACCTGACTTCCTATGGTAATTACCTGCTGTACCAGGAGTTCCAGATTGCCCACAGCAAGTCCTACCAGTCCCGGGATGCCTATGAGGTGGCCACCTACGACGGCTTCTACGGCACTACCTGGTCAGGCAGCGGCTACTGGTTCAACCCCGCCGACGTGGTGGAGGTGTGGGACAGCGGCGTTCAGGCCACGGTCACCCTCCGGGACGGCCAGGAGCGGACCCGTTCCGACAGCCTCTTCTTCCCGGAGCACCTGGAGAACATGGATAAGTACCCGGTTTTCCTGGACGGTAACCACGCCGTGACCGCCATCTCCAATCCCATCGCCGAGGGCGGTGCCCTGCTGGTGATCCGTGACTCCTATGCCCACTGCTTTGCTACCTTCCTGGCTGAGGGGTATCAGTCGGTTTACCTCATCGACATGCGGTACTACCGGGAGTCCCTGTCTCAGTTCATGGAGGAGCATCATATCGACCGGATCCTGTACCTCTACGGTGCAGACAATATGGTCAGCGACACCAACTCCGCGTGGATATCCTGAGGACTTTTGGGACCCGCTTCGCCGTTGCGACGGCGAAACTCTACGAGGTTAAAAGGACCGAGCGTAACGCTCGGTCCTTTTCTTTGTGCCTGTGAGGGCTACAACCCCCTTGCCATTGGCCCTGTGGGGATGCTATGATACAAGTAAGAAATTCTGCGAAAGGGGGAGGGATATGGAGATCTTTTTAGTAGACCCCGATGCCCTGGCGCTGGAAGCCATGGCCGAGCACATCCGCAGGGGAGATCCCCAGGCGGTCATCCGCACCTTCCCCAGTCAGGAAGCCCTGGCCCGATGGCTGGAGGAGAAGGAGACACCGATACTGCGGGTCCAGACCTTTGGTAACTTCGAGGTCTTCTGGGGGGACCAGCCCGTCCGCTTTGAGCGGAGCAAGACCCGGGAACTCTTCGCCTACCTCATCGACCGCCGGGGGGCCAGGTGCACCATGGGAGAGCTCATCTCCGTCCTGTGGGAGGGCCGCCCGGACACCGCCAGCCTCCGCAGCCAGCTCCGCAGCCTTATCACCGACCTGCGCTCGGCCTTCCGGACCCTGGGAGTGGAGGAGGCGGTCATCAAAGGCCGGAACTACATCGCTGTGGACCCCGCCAAGGTGGACTGCGACTACTACCGCTACCTGGCCGGGGAAAAGCGGACTGCCTTCCGGGGGGAGTACATGAGCAACTACTCCTGGGCGGAGACCACCGTGGGCAGCCTCCAGCAGAAAAAGGCATGACCCACCCCGCCTGCACATAGTCTGATACCATCCCATCCAGGGAGGTGGACCATGGGAAGAGAACCCTTGTGGCGGGTGGGGCTGTACATCCGTCTGTCCCGGGAGGACGGACGGCAGGAGAGCCTCAGTGTGGAAAACCAGCGGAAGATCCTGCTGGACTTTTTAAAAAGCGACTTTACCGGCCGGTGGGAGCTGGCCGGAGAATACATCGACGATGGGCTTACCGGTACCGACGACAGTCGGGAGGGCTTTCAGACCCTCATCGCCCAGGTGCGGGCGGGGAAGGTCAACTGCATCCTCTGCAAGACCCTCTCCCGGGCCTTTCGGAACTACGCCGACCAGGGGTACTTCCTGGAGGAGTTCTTCCCCCGGCACCGGACCCGTTTCATCGCCCTGGGCAGCCCTCAGGTGGACAGCTTCCTGGACCCGGAGGCCGTCCAAACCGGTCTGGAGATCCCCATCAATGGCATCCTCAACGACCGCTATGCCGCCCGGACCTCGGCCGACGTCCGGCGGACCCTGGACATGAAGCGGCGGCGGGGGGAGTTCATCGGCTCCTTCGCCCCCTATGGCTATGAAAAGGATCCGGGGGACAAAAACCGCCTGGTTCTGGACCCAGTTGCTGCGGAGGTGGTGGGGAAGATCTTCCATTGGTACACCCAGGGCATGGGGATGGGGACCATTGCCGCCCGACTCAACGGAGAGGGGATCCCCAACCCCGCCGCCTACAAGGCAAGCCGGGGCATTGGGTATGGCCGGAAGGACAACGATGGCCTGTGGTCCCCAGCCACGGTGGGCCGCATCCTGGCCAACCCGGTTTACGGGGGGACCATGGTCCAGGGCAGGCAGCGGGTGGTGAGTTACAAGGTCCACCAGACCATGTCTGTCCCGCCGGAGGACTGGTATGTGGTGGAGGGGACCCACCAGCCCATCGTCTCTCAATCCCTCCTGGAACGGGCCGGAGCCTTGCGGGAGATCCACACCCGCCGGAGTCCGGGCAAGAGAGAACTCCACTTGCTGGCGGGCCTGCTGCGGTGCGCCGACTGCGGCAAGTCCATGACCCGAAAGACCGCCCGGGGTATCGTCTACTACACCTGCTCCACCTATCGGCGGAAATCCCGGACTGCCTGCACCAGCCATACCATCCGGGAGGACAAGGTGCTGGAGCAGTTGTCCAACCTTCTGCAGGTCCCAGTGGAGGGCCTGACCCGACCCCTTCTGATCCAGAAGATCGGGGGCGTCCGGGTCCATGCAGGTGGAGGGCTGGACATTGACGGGATTTAACAGAAACTTAACCGGGGGATGGTTTTTGATTTTACATCCCTTCGGTACACTATAGGATACTTTTACGAATGAAGGTGAGAGAATGGAACGAATCTATCTGGTGGAGGATGACGACAGCATTCGCAAGCTGGTGACCTACGCGCTGGTGAGCCAGGGATATGAGGCCTATGGGTTCTCCCGTCCCAGCGAGTTTTGGAAAGCGATGGAGGGGCAGCCGCCTGCCCTGCTCCTGCTGGATATCATGCTGCCTGAGGAGGATGGTCTGGAGGTCCTCCAGAAGCTGCGTGCCTCGGCCGCCACGAAAAAACTGCCCGTGATCATGCTCACCGCCAAAAACACCGAGTATGACCGGGTGGTGGGTCTAGACAGTGGTGCCGACGACTTCATCTCCAAGCCCTTCGGCATGATGGAACTGGTGGCTCGGATTCGAGCCGTTCTCCGCCGCAGTGAGCACAAGAAGGAGGAAGTGGGGTACCACCTGGGTGAGCTCTTTGTCAGCCCCAAGCAGCACATCGTCCGGGTGTCCGGCCAGGACGTGACCCTCACCAACAAGGAGTTTGAACTCCTCTGCCTCCTGCTGGAGCACCGGGGCATGGCCATGACCCGGGATGCCATCATGGATGGGGTCTGGGGCCAGGAGTTCAGTCGGGAGAACCGCACTCTGGATGTCCACGTCCGTACCCTCCGCACGAAGTTAGGCGCCGCCGGAAGCTACATTGAGACCGTCAGGGGCGTGGGTTACAAGATCGGCGGTGGGGGCCAGTGACAGGAAAAATCTTCCGGGGCTGCCTCAGCGTTGGCTTGGCGGTCCTCTGCCTCAGCGCCGGCCTTTTCCTGTTCATCATGACCGAGCGGCACCAGCAAAGTGTCTACCGGGAAATGAAGGAAGAGATCGCCTATGCCGCTCACGGGGTAGAGACCTGGGGGCTGGAGTACCTAACGGATCTGGAATCCACCCAGCGTCTGACTTGGGTGACGGCAGACGGTACGGTCCTCTACGACAGTGTGGCCGACCAGACACGGATGGAAAACCATGTGGACCGGGAAGAGATCGTGGAAGCTCTGGAGACCGGTGAGGGCTACAGTGAGCGGGAATCCAGGACCCTTCTGGAAAAGAACCTGTACTATGCCAAGCAGCTTTCGGATGGCTCGGTCCTCCGCATTTCCTGTACCCGGATCACCGTGGGGGCCATTTTCCTGGAAGTGGCCCAGCCCATTCTGGTGATGGCCGCCCTGGCCATGATCCTGTCGGCCCTGCTGGCTTCCAGTCTGGCCCGGCAGATCACCCGGCCCATCAACAGCATGGATCTGGAGCGGCCCGACCTGGACAAACCCTACGAGGAGCTGGCCCCTCTGGTGGGCCGCATCCGGGAGCAGAACCGGACCATTGCCCTCCAGATGGAGGAGCTTCGTCAGCGCCAGCGGGAGTTTTCTGCCTTGGCCGCCAACATGAGCGAAGGTCTGCTTATTCTGAACAACAAGTATGCCATCCTCTCGGCCAATCAGAGTGCTCTGACCCTATTGGGAGAAAGCAGCCAGCCTGAGTCCCTCCGGCAGGACAGAAGTCCCCAGGAGGTCTGGACAGCGGCGGCAGAGGCCCTGGCCGGCCGCCACGGCCAGGCCTTTCTGCGGGAGGAGGGCCGGATTTTTGAAGTTCTGGCCAGCCCTGTTACCTCCAGCGGCCAGGTCACCGGTGCCATGGTCCTCATGGTGGATGTGACCGAGCGGGAGGAGCGGGACAGCCTGCGCCGGGAGTTCTCGGCCAACGTGTCCCATGAGCTGAAGACCCCCCTCACGGCCATTTCCGGCTTTGCCGAGCTGATGAAGGAGGGCCTAGTGGCCCCTGACATGATGAAGGAGTTTGCCGGGGACATCTATCGGGAGTGCCGCCAGCTCATCGACCTGGTGGACGACATTCTGAAGCTCTCCCGGCTGGATGAAGGGTCTGCCGAGATCCAGGAGGAGACGGTGGACCTGTACGCCATGTCTGCCGATGTGTTGGAACGTCTGCGGATCAACGCCGCCAGGGGGAACATCACTCTGTCTCTGGAGGGTGACCACCAGCAGATCACCGGCGTGTGGCGCATCCTGGATGAGATGATCTACAACCTCTGCGAGAATGCCATCAAGTACAACAAGGAGGGGGGACGGGTGACCGTCCGGGTCTCCGGCGACCAGAATGCTGCCGTCCTGTCTGTGGCGGACACGGGCATCGGCATCCCCAAGGCCCAGCAGGACCGGGTGTTCGAGCGGTTCTACCGGGTGGATAAGAGCCACTCCCGGGCCATCGGCGGCACCGGTCTGGGCCTGTCCATCGTCAAGCACGG
>JAFYPT010000137.1 GCA_017547425.1 Ruminiclostridium sp. | reverse complement strand
TTTTACAGACTTGGAAATGCAAGCATTTCCAAGTGTTTTGCAGGCCGCTGCAGCGCACGAGCCGGAGGCTCGCACGTTTGCGGCCTGAGAAGTGTTTTTGCCGACAAACATGCTGCCGGCCAAAACAAATCAAATCTTGTTTCGCTGGTACCCAGCGAAATTCTGCGAAGCAAAAAAGCGTGCTGCAAGATTGCAGCACGCTTTTAACTGTTTGCTAGGGAAACTCAGCCAAGCTGCTCGATGCCCTTCTGGATTCGGCGCAGGGTCTCTTCCTTGCCCAGGATCTGGCAGATCTCCACAGCACCGCCGGGGGTGGTGGGCTTACCGGAGGCAGCCACGCGGACGGGCCACATGATGCGGCCGTTCTTCAGCTCCTTCTCGGTAGCCAGGTCGATGAGGGCCTTGTGGATGGAATCGAAGGTCCACTCGGTCATGGCCTCGAAGACGGGGACCACCATCTGCAGAGCTTCCAGAGAGTTCTCGGGGTTGGTCTTCATCTTCTTGTGGGTGTACAGCTCGTTGGAGTACTCAGGCAGAGCGTCGAAGAAGTCCAGCATCTCGGGGATCTCGGTCAGCGTGTCCAGACGGGTCTGGATCAGGGGAGCCACCAGAGTCAGGTCGATGTCGGGGTTCTTGATGCCTTCCTTCAGGTAGGGCTCAGCCACCTTAAAGAAGTCCTCGGGGGAGAGGTTCTTGATGTAGGTGCTGTTGAAGTGCTTCAGCTTCTCAATGTCGAAGATGGCGGGGGACTTGGAGATGCCAGTGATGTCGAAGGCGTTCACCAGCTCTTCCAGGGTGAAGAACTCCTGCTCAGCGATCTCGCCGCGGGGGGACCAGCCCAGCAGAGCCACATAGTTGATGATGGCGTCGGTCAGGTAGCCCTGGTTCTTCAGATCCTCGTAGGAGGGGTCGCCGTGGCGCTTGGACATCTTGTGCTGGGCGTCACGCATGACGGGGGAGCAGTGGATGTAGGTGGGGATCTCCCAGCCGAAGGCCTCGTACAGCAGGTTGTACTTGGGGGCGGAGGCCAGATATTCGCTGCCGCGGACCACGTGGGTGATGCCCATCAGGTGGTCGTCGATGACGTTGGCGAAGTTGTAGGTGGGCAGGCCGTCCCGCTTCATCAGGACCTGGTCATCCAGGGTGGAGTTCTCCACGGTGATGTCGCCGAAGGAGGCGTCGGTGAAGGTGGTGGAACCCTCTGCGGGGATTTTCTGGCGGATGACATAGGGCTTGCCGGCGGCCAGGTTGGCGGCCACTTCCTCGGCGCTCAGGTTGCGGCAGGGGTCTTCGGCCCGGTTGAACTCGCCGGAATCCTCTTCGGACTCGGACTTCTCGCAGAAGCAGTAGTAGGCGTGGCCCTTTTCCACCAGCAGCTCAGCGTACTTGCCGTAGAAGCCGCGACGTTCGGTCTGGATGTAGGGGCCAACGGGGCCGCCCACGTCGGGACCTTCGTCATGGGTCAGACCACATTCACCCATGGTCTTGTAGATCAGTTCGGTAGCGCCCTCCACCTGACGGGTCTGGTCGGTGTCCTCCAGACGGAAGATAAAGGTGCCATTGTCCTTCCGGGCGATCAGCCAGGTGTACAGAGCGGTGCGCAGGTTACCCACATGCATGTATCCGGTGGGAGACGGAGCAAAACGGGTGCGGACGGTCCCGGTGGGGATCTTCGCTTCCAGTTCGTCGTACCAGGTCATATCCATAAGAAGAATCCTCCTAGTCTATCATAAATGATGGGCTTCTTTCCTTACATGATATAAGCCCATTTTCTTTCATGATAAGTATAAAATCTACCTGAGGAAATGTCAAGATTATACTAGTTTTATAAAATGCTGAAAGATCATTTTATAAAGCCGCACTGGGTGCGGCTTGCGGCATTCTCCACCAAAACGACGTGCTATGACAATGGCACAATAGAATGATGAAAACATTTTATTAAGAAAAGTATTATTCCGAGTTTTGTTGCACCGGCGGGAGGTTTGTGGTAATATAAAGGGAATCGAAATTTACTCCACGAGGTGACATTACCATGGAAAACGATAAAAAGATCATATTCAGCGCCACCCAGCCCAGCGGCAAAATCACTCTGGGCAACTACCTGGGGGCCATGCGCAACTGGGTCCGCCTCCAGGACGACTACAACGCCCTGTACTGCGTGGCCGACATGCACGCCATCACCGTCCGCCAGAACCCCGCTGACCTGCGCCGCCAGAGCATGGAGCTCTTCGCCCAGTTCATCGCCTGCGGCCTGGACCCCGAGAAGAGCATCATCTTCATCCAGTCCCACGTGCCCCAGCACGCCGAGCTGGCCTGGATCCTGAACTGCTACACCATGTACGGCGAGCTGAGCCGCATGACCCAGTTCAAGGACAAGTCCGCCTCCCACGCCGACAACGTGAACGCAGGTCTGTTCACTTACCCTGCCCTGATGGCCGCCGACATTCTGCTGTACGGCACCCACTGCGTCCCCGTGGGCGAGGACCAGCGTCAGCACGTGGAGCTGGCCCGCAACATCGCTCAGCGCTTCAACTCCGTCTACGGCGATGTGTTCACCATGCCTGAGGCTGTCATCCCCAAGGTGGCCGCCCGTGTCATGTCCCTGAGCGAGCCCGAGAAGAAGATGTCCAAGTCCAACCCCAACGAGAACTCCTACGTTCTGGTTATGGATAAGCCTGACGTCATCATGCGTAAGTTCAAGCGTGCTGTTACCGACAGCGAGGGCGGCATCTATCGCTCCCCCGAGAAGCCCGGCGTGTCCAACCTGATCGAGATCTACTCCGCCGTTACCGGCAAGTCCTTTGAGGAAGTGGAGAACGAGTTCAACGGCCAGGGCTACGGCGTCTTCAAGCCTGCCGTCGGCGAAGCTGTGGTGGAGTGCCTGCGTCCCATCCGTGAGGAGACCGAGCGTCTGCTGGCCGACAAGGCTTCCCTGGAAGCTCTGTACCGCCAGGGTGCCGAGAAGGCCGCCAACATCGCCTACAAGACCCTGCGCAAGGTCCACAAGAAGGTGGGCTTCGTTCCCCGCTGAACCCCCAAGGAGCAACATTCGCTATGACTATGGAACTTCCGGTGATCGCACGGGTGGCCATTGCCCTGGTGGCGGCCTTCCTGATCGCCTTCATTACCACTCCGCTGGTGAAGTCCCTGGCCGAAAAGGTGGGTGCGGTGGACGTTCCCAAGGACAACCGCCGCATGCACAAGACCCCCATCCCCCGGATGGGCGGTCTGGCCATCTTCCTGGGCTTCCTGTTGAGTACCCTGATCTTTGTCCCCCTGACCACTCCGGTACGGGGTATGCTGCTGGGCAGCGTCATCATTGTGGTTCTGGGCATCCTGGACGACATTTACGCCCTGCCCGCTTTGCCTAAGCTCATCGTCCAGATCGTGGCGGCCCTGGTGGCCGTTCTCCACGGCAACGTGATCCAGGTCCTGTCCAACCCCAACATCTTCAGCGATAACCCCTATTGGGTCCTGGGCGGTCTGGCCATCCCCATTTCCGTCCTGTGGATCGTGGGCATCACCAACGCCGTCAACCTCATCGACGGCCTGGACGGTCTGGCGGTGGGCGTTGCCACCATCAGCTCCATGACCATGCTGGTCATTGCCATGCTGGTTTCCGACGGTATGGTGGCCCTGATGATGGCGGCCCTGGCCGGCGGCTGCATCGGCTTCATCCCCTACAACCACAACCCGGCCAAGATTTTCATGGGTGACACGGGCTCTACCTTCCTGGGCTTTGTCCTGGCCACCGTGTCTATCCAGGGCCTGTTTAAGTTTTACACCATCATTTCCTTCGCAGTGCCCTTCCTGATGCTGGGCCTGCCCCTGTTCGACACCTGTTTTGCCATCCTGCGCCGGATCTCCAAGGGACAGAACCCCATGGCCCCCGACCGCAGCCATGTGCACCACCGCCTCATTGACATGGGCTTCAACCAGAAGCAGGCGGTGGCCATCCTCTACGTCATCAGCGGCATTCTGGGCCTGTCCGCCGTGGTCCTCACCACCAGCGGTGCCCTGAAAGCCATGATCCTGCTGTGCGCCCTGGGTCTGGCCGGTCTTATTGCGGTGAAGATCTCCATGGGTCACGCAGAACCCAAAGAAGAAAAAAAGGAGGCGGCAGACAATGGCGCTGAAAGTCATGACCATCTTCGGGACCCGTCCGGAAGCAGTGAAGATGGCTCCTCTGGTGAAGGAGCTGGAGAGCAGACCTGAGATCCAGAGCATCTGCTGCATCACTGCCCAGCACCGTGAGATGCTGGACGACGTTCTGAAACTCTTCGACATTACCCCCGATTACGACCTGAACATCATGCAGGCCAACCAGAGCCTGTACACCATCACCAGCAAGTGCCTGCTGGGTCTGGAGGAGGTCTTCTCCCAGGAGAAGCCCGATCTGGTCCTGGTCCACGGCGACACCTCCACCACCTTCTCCGGTGCCCTGGCGGCTTTCTACCAGAAGATCTCCGTGGGTCATGTGGAGGCCGGTCTGCGTACCTGGGACAAGTACTCCCCCTTCCCGGAGGAGATGAACCGCACCCTGGTGGGCGACCTGTCCGAGCTGCACTTTGCTCCCACCAAGGCCAACAAGGAAAACCTGCTGAACGAGGGCATCAAGGACGGCATCGTCATCACCGGCAACACGGTCATCGACGCTCTGAAGACCACCGTTCGGGAGGACTACGTCTTCCGCACCCAGCTTCTGAATGAACTGGACTACACCGGCAAGAAGATCATTCTGGTGACCTGTCACCGCCGGGAAAACTATGGTCAGCCCATGACCAACATCATGAAGGCCCTGCGCCGTCTGGCCGAGGACTTCCCGGAAGCTGAGCTGGTCTATCCCGTCCACCTGTCTCCTGTGGTGCGCAACGCCGCCCAGGAGTACCTCTCCGGCCATGAGCGGATCCACCTGATCGATCCCCTCACCCCCGATGAGATGCACAACCTCATGGCAAGAGCCACCTTTGTGATGACCGACTCCGGCGGTCTCCAGGAGGAGGCACCCGCTCTGGGCCGTCCTGTTCTGGTCCTGCGTCGGGAGACCGAGCGTCCCGAAGCTGTGGAGGCCGGCACCGTTCGGCTGGCCGGCACCGAGGAGGAAGAGGTCTACGCCCAGGGCGCACGTCTTCTCACCGACCCGGATGCCTACGACCAGATGGCCCATGCGGTCAACCCCTACGGCGACGGCGAAGCCTGCCGCCGCATTGTGGATGCCATTCTGTGGAAGAAGGGCCTGCGGGAGGAAGCACCGGAAGAATTCAACGTTTAATTGCTAAAAAGACCGGCTGTGCCTGGTTCTGAAAAGGCGGCGCAGGTTGCGCCGTCTTTTGTTTGCAGGAAGGGAGAGAGGTTTGTGGAACAGAAAAACCGAACGGTCCTGGTCATCGCCATCGCCATCACGGTGATCGTGGCGGTTTTGCTGAGCTTTGGGGTGCCTGCCCTCACCGGTCAGGTGCCGGAGGTTTCCCTGCCTGACATCAGCCAGGAGGCTTCGGGAGGAGGAGATCTTCTCCCGGTGGAAGTGACCCCGGACACTGTCCAGAGCGTCATCGCAACCCTGTCCCGACCGGAAAGCTGTTACCGGGAACTCGCCGTGACCTTGTACTGGTCCGGGGGCAGTTCCTCTTCCAAGGTCCAGATTTGGGCCGATGGGGACTACGTCAAAACCGTCGTGGGCGTGGGCGGTGTCACCCAGCACCGCCTGGTGGGGGATGGCAAGCTCTGCCTGTGGTACGGCGGAGACAAGTCCTGGAAGGAAATCCCCGCCACGGAGGGCAGCTTTGATCTGGCCCAGCGAATTCCCACCTACGAGGATGTGCTGGCCCTGAACCAGTCCCTGATTACCGATGCGGGCTACCAGGTGAAAAACGGCAAGGACTGCGTGTTCGTGGAAGTCCGGGATACCGACCTAGGCTACCTGGACCGCTACTGGGTGGAGACGGCCACCGGCCTTCTCTGTGCCGCTGAGACCCTGTCCGATGGAGTCATCGTTTATTCTATGACCGAGGAGGCTCTGGAGATCCCGCTGAAAGGTGGTTTCGTCTTTGAACTGCCGGACGGTACGGTGATCCACACCGGTTCAGCCGTCCAGGAGGAAGACGGAGGCCAGGGCTAACAGGAGGATCGTATCCCCCTTTCCATCCTCTTTCAGCAAAAGGAAGAGGAGCAGGAGAAGGAGCAGATCCCCTGTGTCCAGCTTTCCCAGTCCCAGCCGGTCCAGAAGCCCTTTCAGGCCGGACCCGGCGGGGGTAGAACAAGATGTGTCAAATCCCGGAGGAGATTCCTCCGGGATTTTTTCGTGGGGTGGGGGATGGGGTATGTAAGCGTTATACATGGAGTTCTCCCTCCTTCCACAGCTGATAGGCCTGCCGGGCGGCCTGGGAGAGACCGGCCATGCGGATGGCCCGGTCCAGCTTTTCCTGTCGGGCCGGACTCAGGAAGGGCCGCAGGGCGTTGAGCAAAGCCATGGTCTGGTCCCTGGGACCCTGGCAGGCCTGAAAAATTTCCAACAGCTTTCCCATCTGGCCCAGGTCGGCCAGGGGAAAGGGATCGGACGGGGGTGGGACCTCCTCCTGGACCGGGTTGGGTTCCCTGCCCAGCCTTCCTGCCAGGGCCATGATCTGCCCCATGGTGTCCGGGTCGGACAGAATGGCGTTCAGCGTGTCCTCGAAATCTGCCATGGAGCAGGACCTCCTTTCAACCGTTGCTTATTTGGGGAGCCTCTGGCTCAGCTCCTCCATGGCCCGGGCGGTGTCCGGGTTCCGGGAGAGTTCCTGGAGGAGGCTGGACAGCCCGGAGGCATCCCCCTTCATGGCGGCCTGAGCGGCGGCCTGGAGTTGGGCGGAATTTTTCTGCTTGAGCTGTCCCAAAATCTTCTGGGTCTCCGGGGAACGGAGGGTCTGTCGAAGGGCTTGGCTGTTCAGCAGGTCCTGGACCTGCTTGGGGTCGAGTTCGGGCATGGTTATCCTTCCTTTCCTGGGTGGTACTGTCTCAGTATATGTGGCCGTGGGGTCATCTGTGCCGGAATGGGGAAAAACTCTGGTCAAAGTCTCTGGGCTGTGTTAAAATTTTGAAAAAGAAATCCCTGCAGGCAGGGAAAGGGAGGAATGGCGTATGCTGCTGGCCATCGACGTAGGCAACACCAATATCGTGTTTGGATTTCTGGAAGGGGAACAGGTTCTGGGGAGCTTCCGTCAGGTGACGGACTACGAAGCTACCGCCCAGGCTATGGCGGAAGACCTGCTGCCCCGGATGGCAGAGGCAGGCCTTTCTCCCCAGGCTGTGGAAGGGGTCATCATCGCCACCGTGGTTCCCCAGGTGATTCCCGCTCTGAAGGAGTTGGCTTTGTATACCTTCGATCAGGCCGCTTTGGTGGTGGACGAGAACGTGGACCCCGGCCTGCCCTATGAGGCCGAGGAGCGGCTGGGTGCCGACCGTGCCGTCTGCTGCATTGCCGCCATGGCCAAGTACGGCAAGCCCCTGGTGGTGCTGGACTACGGCACAGCCACCACGGTGGATGCTCTGGCCGAGGACGGCTCTTACCTGGGGGGCTGCATCCTGGCGGGCATCCGGACCTCCACCAACGCCCTCTTCTCCGGTACCGCCCAGCTGCCTCAGATCGACCTGGAGTACCCGCCCACCATGCTGGGCCGGGATGCGGTGACCCAGATCCAGGCGGGCTCCGTGGCGGGTGCCGTGGGCTCCACCGAGTACCTGGTCCGCAAGACCAAGGAGGAGATGGGGTACGGCCCGGATGTGAAGGTGGTGGCCACCGGTGGTCTGGCCCATCTGGTGGCGGCCCACACGGACTGCATCGACATCGTGGACGACGACCTGATTGTGGACGGCCTGCGGCTGATTTATGAGCGGTATCAGAAAACTGGTAAATAACAAGAAAAATCCCCCGGCCGAGTGGCCGGGGGATTTGTTATGCTTCCTGCCCATTGATAAAATGATCACACCAGGCACGGATGGTGCAGGTTCCGCAGTCGGGCTTTCTGGCCCGGCAGACCGCCCGACCGTGGAGGACCATCCGGTGGCAGAAGTCGTTGGACTCCTCCGGGGGAAGGATGGCCCGGAGCTGGCTTTCCACCTTGCCCGGGTCCTTGGTGCCGTCGGTGAGG
>JAFYPT010000136.1 GCA_017547425.1 Ruminiclostridium sp. | reverse complement strand
CAGAAAATTACCATTGTCCCCCATACCCAGGGTTCTCTGGGCTACACCCTGCTGATGCCCGAGGAGGATAAGACCAACCTGCGGACCCGAGAAGAGCTCATGGCTCAGATCGCTGTTTCCATGGGCGGACGTGCCGCCGAGGAAGTGGTGCTGAACACCATGACCAACGGTGCGTCCCAGGACATCCAGGACGCCACCAACGTGGCCCGGAACATGGTGGCCATGTTCGGCATGAGCGACGAGTTCGGCATGATGGCCCTGGCCAGCCGCCGGAGCCAGTTCCTGGACGGCGGGTACGGCATGGACTGCGCCCAGGACACCGCTGCCAAGATGGATCAGGCCGTGAAGGCCATCCTGGACCAGGCCTATCAGGACGCCGTCCAGGTCATCCGGGACAACCGGGAGGACATGGACAAGATCGTGGCCTATCTGCTGGAAAAGGAGACCATCACCGGCGGCGAAATGGTGGCCATCATCGAGGGCCGGGACCCTGCCGAGGCAGACTCTCCCTACCTGTCTACCGCAGCGGCCCAGGAACCTGCTCCCACCCCTGCAGGGGAGGAAGCCCCTGCCCAGCCTGAGGAAGAACTTCCCCAGGAGCCTGTGGAAGAGGTGGAGGTGGAACTGCCTCCCCAGGAGGAAGAGCCCCCCAAGGAGGAGCCCAAGAGAGAGCTTCCCCACGATCCCTTCTAAGCGCATAAAAAACGCCCCAATCGGGGCGTTTTTTTCATCTGGGAGAGATTTTACAGACCTTGCACAGGACCCAGGCGACAATGAGGGGGAGGAAGCTCACCACGATGTCGTCCACCAGCACGAGGGCGGACAGGCCCAGGAGAGCGAACAGGTAGCAAGAGCCCAGGGCCACATGACCCAGGAAGCCGCTGACGTAGGCGATCACGACCCCCTTCTTGCTCAGACTGCCGCTCTTCACGGCGGCGTAGCCCACCCACACCGCCAGAGGCAGGAAGAGGAGCAGGCCGGTGAAAAAGCCGGCATTTTCCGAGACCGTCATACCCATCACAATGCCGCCTGCCGCATGAAGAAAACCATTGGCCAGGATGAACCCGTAGGGGGAGAGGCCGATGACCGGATGCTTCCTGCTGAGAAGGGCGGCCACGGGAACAGCCAGCCAGACCAGGGCGATGTTCACCAGGGGGAAATGGGCGAGAGGAAGAGCCTCCATGCCGCCCAGGGCGGCCATAGGGCTGGCATCGGAGTAGAAGACCGAAACCATGTCGTAGGTCCAGTCGGTCATGTGCAGGGCGTATTCCTCAAACTGGTGGATTTGATAGACCGGCACGGCCAGCCAGGCCAGCCAGGTCACATCCTTCCAGCGGGAACCGCCGTTGAGGTGGAGCAGGTCGGTGCCAAAGAGCAGGATGAGCAGGACTGCACCGATACCCAGACCCATCCAGGGCCAGCCTACGTTGAAATAGTCAAAAAAAGTCATAAAACGCCTCCTTATTCTTGCAGAGAGGTGGAGCCTCTGCTATGATTATAATTAGAACAAGGATATAATTAAATGGATGATTATTCAGAATCATTCTAATTCAGGAGGGACTATGGCACGACCGAAACGAGATTCCGGACAGCTGTCTGCCTTTGAGCGGATGGAGGAGGCCTTCTGGCGGCTGCTGGAAGAACGGCCCTTTGATAAGATCACCATTTCCGCCCTCAGCAAGGGGGCTGGGGTGAACCACAACCTGATCTACTACTATTTTGAGAACATGGAGGACCTGGCCCGGCAGATGTTTGAGCGGAACATGGCAGGGGATCTGCCCCAGCGGCTCCTGTCCGTGATCCTGGAAGGGATGCCCTCCCAGGAACCCTTCCTGAAGGATGCCGAGCTTCTCCGGCGGGTGGGTCGGGTGCGCCTGTGTATGCGCAGCGACAGCGCCTTTCTGAACGGCCTGGTCAAGGAGCGGCTCCAACGGGAGTGGCTGACCGCGGTGGGAGCAGACCGGACCCAACTGACAGCCCAACAGCGGGTGGACCTGGAGTTTCTGGTCAGCGGCATCATCGCCGTGGTGGGAAGCCACCTCTTTGAGGAAAATATGGAGGCGGTGGCCACCCTGTACCAGCGGCCCGTGGGAAAGGCCCTGGCGGCCACCCTGAAGGGGTTTTCCTCTGAGGTAAATTTGCTGACAGAAAAGGATTGACCTGTCTTGTCATCTGTGGTATATTGTCATGCAAGAGAAACTATGAGGATGTCTATCCTCCGTCCTCCCATAGAAATCCCCGGAACTGACCGTTCCGGGGATTTTTAATGCAGCAGTCGACTCGTAGGGGCCGATTCTATATCGGCCCGGCAGCGTGGGACAAACCCTAAGGGCGGCGGGCGGATATGGAATCCGCCCCTACGCCGACGTAGCTGGATGTATAAAAAAGAGGAAAGGCAATGCCTTTCCTCTTTTTGGCTGAAGTTATTCTGCGTGCTCGGGCTGATCTTCGCGCATGACAAAGACATCCAGGAAGGTGGCGTTCTTCACCAGGTAGTTGGCCACGGAACCCAGCTTGCGCAGGGGACCACGGCTGGAACGGGTCAGGAAGATGACCGCTGCACCGATTTCACGGGCATACTCGGTGATCTCCACGCCGGGTGCGCTGCCCAGCAGAACCTGGGTGTGGACGGTGAATTCGGGCAGCATGTTTGCCACTTCCTCCAGCTCGGGAGCAGCCTGCTCCGCGCGGAGCTTGATCTCCTCCATGGAGTTGATGTACAGCTGTGCGCCAATCACCTTGACGATGTAGATTTCGCATTCCTCGGGTCTACACACACGCTTGACCATGCGGATGGTGCGCTTGGAGCGCTCACTGCCGTCGATGGGCAAAAGAACCTTCTTAATCTCCATAAAATATCCTCCTATTTCGTATGATTTCTTGGTGATATTATAGCACGTATAAGAAAATGTGTCAACAAATGGAGAAATATGGAAAATGGTTTATACTCCGTGAATGATGGTGTAGGCCTTATGAAGGGCTTCGACCTGGGCCACCTGATGGGTGCCGCCGGGCTCGCCGTCCAGGGTCCAGGTGAGACCTTCCTCCGAGGTGATGGTCACCTTGGGGGTAGAGAAGGAGGTGAGGACGGAGCTGAGGACGGAAGGATCTCCGCTGAGAATGGCACGACCGAATTCTTCCACCGTCTTAATGCCGCGGATGGGGGAGATGAGGGTGACTTCCAGCAGACCGTCGGACAGGTCAGGGTTACCCGGGGGGAAGTTCTTCACACCACCCACGGATGTGGTGTTGCTCACCATGCCGTAGAGGTAGTCTCCCTCGATGACATTCCCTTCGTACTCCACCTTGATGTGGTGGGGCTTGATGGAGGTCAGGTTCAGAGCGCCCTCCAGAATGTAGGCGTTGTAGCCCAGCACATTCTTCATGGCCTGGGGAGTGGAGTAGGACACATGGGCAAAAGCGCCGAAGGCGGCCACGTAGAGGAAGTCCCGGTCGTTGAAGGAGCCCAGGTCGTGGGTCTGGGGCACACCCGTGACGGCGGTGGCTGCCACCTCGCCGATATCTTTGGTGGAGGGCAGGTCCAGGTTCCGGGAGAAGTCGTTGGTGGTGCCCAGGGGGATGTAGCCGATGACCGGGACGGGATCCATCTTTCGGGCGCTGGAAATGGCCTCGCTGAGGGTACCGTCGCCGCCGGCAATGACGATCTGGTCATAGTCGTGACCAAGCTCCCGGATGATGTCGGTGACCGCCCCCCTGTACTGAGTGGGGTAGGTGGTCACCAGGCAGTTCTGCTCGGTCATGGCGATGATCATATCAGACAGGCCGAACCAAGTCTTGTTCTTACCGGCGTGTCGGTTGTAGATGAAAAGGATGCGTCTCATAGCGGCCTCCATGATGGTTGGGCTGGGGATGGCTGGAAATTCTGCGTTTAATTACGAAAGAATTTGTTAAGCACCCACATTATACTGGGTATAGAAGAAAATTGCAAACATATTTGCGACATGATTATATCTCGAATCTTTCCCGTTGACAATAGACACCGTCACGGGATATACTAAAATTGACTCAGAATGGCAAAAAAAGTGCCATGTTCCACCAACAGGGAAGGAGGGCAGGCCGTGAACAAGCGAGAGCTTCTGGACCGGTTCGCTCGGGACGGGGACCAGCGTCTGCTGCTGGCCCGGGTCCTGGACCAACAGCAGCGGGCCGACCAGCGGGGCGTGCCCACCCACACCGGCTTTCTCTCCCCGGCGGAGCAGGCAGTGAGCGCCGACCTGCTCATGGCGGCGGCCCCTAAGCAGGGAACCCTTTTTGGGGGCTACCCTGAGGCCGAGCGAAAGCTGTGGGCCTTCCTGCCCGACTGGCTGGAGGAGGAGACCTGGCAGGAGAGCGAGGACTGTCCCGTCTGCGCCCTGGAGGCCAAGGTGTCCGCCATGGCCAGCCTGACCCACCGGGATTACCTGGGTTCCCTCATGGGCCTGGGACTGACCCGGGAGAAGGTCGGGGACATCCTCATCACCGAGACCGGGGCGCAGGTCCTGGTCCTGCGGGAGACGCTGCCCATCCTGCTGGCCCAGTGGGAGAAGGCGGGACGGTACCCGGTGAAGCTCCGGGAAATTCCCCTCTCGGATCTGTCCCCCGCCAAGGGAGAGGTCAAAAAGATCCGGGACACCGTGGCCACCCTGCGGCTGGATGCCGTGCTGGCCTCCGGGTTTTCCATTTCTCGCAGCCGTGCCGCCGACCTCATCCGGGGCGGGCGGGTCATGGTGAACCACCGACCCTGTGAAAAGGCCGACAAGACCCTGGAGGAAGGGGACACCCTCTCCTGCCGGGGATTGGGAAAATGCGTCCTGACCACGGTGGGCGGCACCTCCAAGCGAGGTCGCATCATCCTGGAGCTGGAGCGATATTTGTAATTTAGCGGGGGAGACCCCATGACCATAGAAAGGAAGCACCACATGACCAAAGAAAGCATTGACCGCATCAACGAGCTGGCCCGCAAGAGCAAGACCGTGGGCCTGACCGAAGAGGAGAAGGTGGAGCAGGCCGCTCTGCGCAAGGAGTACCTGGCCGACATCCGCAAGAGCCTGGAAGCAACCCTCTCCAACGTGTACTTCGTGGAGGAGGACGGCTCCCAGACGCCCCTGAAGAAGAAGGACGAGACCCTGTCCTGAACCCCGTGAACTCCGCCCCAAGAGGCGATTCAACCAATACTAAGGAGGATTTGCACTATGCCCAGCATGTACGTAAACGTGTCCAAGATGGACCAGGAGAAGAAGGACGCTCTGGTGGAGAAGCTGTACGACGCAGCCATGCCCGTCCTGAAGGCACCCCACATTTACACCTTCGTGAAGGAGTACGAGACCCTGTACGAGAACGGCAAGCCCCTGGCTGACCAGAAGATGGTGGTCATCAACCTGGAAGCCGGCCCCACCAAGGTGGAGAAGGTGGACGCTCTGGCAGAGGCTATGCAGGGCGCTGTTCAGGAAGTCCTGGGCGCTGACAAGAAGCTGACCGTGGTCTACCACGACAACGCTCTGGACCGCATCGCCATCGGCGGCAAGACCATTGCAACCGCAATGGCTAAGAAGGACTAACAGAAGAGTAAAAAGAAGGCTTCGGCAAATGCCGAAGCCTTTTTTACTCTTCCAGTTCGATCATGGGATAGAGCACCGCCAGGGCACCGCCCAGGACGGACGTGTTCAGCCACTGGGTAAAGTCCACGACCTTTTTCTCCCCGTTGTCCAGAATGAGACAGGGGAGCTTTCCGTTGTCCACATCCTCCATGGCGATGAGGGTGACCCAATGCCAGCTGTCCAAATTATCCACCGCCCCACTGGAGTAGTTCAGAAAGGCCACGGGCAGGTCGGCGTAGAGGGCTTCGGCCAGAAAATCCCGGCAGGTTTCCAGAGAGGGCCGAGGAGCCTTTTCCCGGTTGGGGATCTCCAAAACCTTGCCCAGCAGGACACAGCCCTTGGACAGGGCGAAGCTCCGGCAGCCCAGGATCAGGTTTTCTGCCTGGTCCAGCCCGCGAGGGCCGGGGGTGGCGTAGGACCAGATCTCCTCCATGTAGGAGGTAAAAGCCCGCTGGGTCGTCCCTCTGGGTGCCATCCGGGCCAGACCTGGGTAGGACTTGGACAGATAGGTCAGAATGGCCGCCGAGGCCGTGGGGCCGCAGCCGGCCCGCTGCTGCCAGCGGTCCGGGAACCAGTCCTGGTTCCCGCCCTCATAGGCCTCGTTCTTGGGGCCGGAGAGGGTGAAGTAT
>JAFYPT010000015.1 GCA_017547425.1 Ruminiclostridium sp. | reverse complement strand
CGAGCAGATGGAGCTGGAGTTCTTCTGCAAGCCCGGCACCGAGCTGGAGTGGTTCGGCTACTGGAAGGAGTACTGCCACAACTGGCTGAAGGAGCTGGGCATGCAGGAGGAGAACCTGCGCCTGCGTGACCACGATCCCGAGGAGCTGAGCCACTACTCCAACGCCACCACCGACTTCGAGTTCCTCTTCCCCTTCGGCTGGGGCGAGCTGTGGGGCGTTGCTTCCCGCACCAACTTCGACCTGACTGCTCACCAGACCACCTCCGGCAAGGATCAGACCTACTTCGACCAGGAGGCCAACGAGCACTACATCCCCTACGTCATCGAGCCCTCCCTGGGTGCAGACCGTGTCACCCTGGCATTCCTGATCGACGCATACGACGAGGAAGTGGTGGGCCAGGACAAGAAGGGCAACGACGACGTCCGTGTGGTCATGCACTTCCACCCCGCTCTGGCTCCCTTCAAGTGCGCTGTCCTGCCCCTGTCCAAGAAGCTGGCTGAGCCCGCTCTGGAGATCCAGCAGCAGCTGAGCAAGTACTTCATGGTGGACTACGATGACGCAGGCTCCATCGGCAAGCGTTACCGCCGCCAGGACGAGATCGGCACCCCCTACTGCATCACCGTGGACTTCGAGACCGTGGGCGACGCAGAGAATGCCGGCGACGGCTGTGTCACCGTCCGTGACCGTGACACCATGGAGCAGGTCCGTATGCCCATCGCTGAGCTGAAGGGCTGGCTGGAAGAGAAGATGGCATTTTAAGACTTTTTGAAGAATACATTCTTCATTCTTCAAAAAGTGAAGGCTTGCACCCAAGGTCCACCTCGATTCCCGGAGGGAATGGTCGGCGGCCCTTGGGCGAGCAGTGTCTTTTCCCACATACATGCTGCGGGAAAAGACGGATCTGACTTGATTTCACCCTCTGCGGAGGGTGAAACTCTGCAAGGCTAGAGGCTAATTGTTTTGCATCATTTCCATAGACAGCACGAAGGAAAGGCCGTTGGCCTTTCCTTTCGTGTTTGCACCAACTACCCCCAAAGGAGAACCCCATGCGTAAATTCACCCGTTCCCCCTGGCTCACCACCCTCCTTCTGCTGGCTGTGGGGCTGGTCTACACCGTCCTGTCCCTGACCCTCTCCGGCCAGGGAGAGATCAGCTGGGGGGGAGACCCTGTTCTGTTCTTTTGGAACGCCCTGCCCATCCTGCTGCTGCTCTTTTTCCTGTGGCTGGCTCTGGGCTTTTCCTGGCTGGCCAGTCTCATCACCGGCAGCGGGATATTCCTGCTGGCGGCTTCCAACTACTTCAAGGTCCTCTACCGCAGCCAGCCTGTGGTGTGGGAGGACCTGACCCTCCTCCAGGAGGCCGGGCAGATGGCCGAGGAGTATTCCGTGGTCTTCACCCCTGCTATGTGGGGATTCCTGGGCGCCATCCTGGCCTGTTCCGTCCTCCTCTTTTTTCTGGGAAAGGGCCGCCCCGGCCTAACGGGTCGTCTGTTTTCCGTCACAGTGGTGGGTATGGCCTGCCTGCTCTGCGTCTATGAGATCATCCCCAACCAGGACCGGTATGAGGCCCTGGCCGGGGAATACACCGGCGCCCAGGCCTATGCTGCCACCGGCCTCACCTACCCTTTCCTATACAGTTATGGGGAGTACGAGCGGGTCCACGCCGCCTACAATGCCTATACTGCCGAGGCCATCCTGTCCCAGTACACCGACGGGGTCATCCCGGAGGAGAAAAAGGTGAACCTGATCTCCATCCAGCTGGAGGCCTTTGTCGACCTTTCCGTCTATGACATTGAGGGGATCTCCCCCGCTGTCTATGACGATTTCCATGCCCTGCTGAAGGAAAGTTATTCCGGCACCCTGGTGACGGATATCTTTGCCGGAGGCACCGCCGAGACCGAGTGGGCCCTGATCACCGGGGGCAATCGCCATGACGACTTCGCTTCTGAGACCAATTCCACGGCCTGGTATCTGAAAAGCCAGGGCTACACTGCCAACGGCAGCCACCCCTGCAACGAGTGGTTCTATGACCGGGTCAACGTGAATCCCAATCTGGGCCTGGACGACTACCTCTTCACCGAGAACTACTACTACCAGTTCATTGCAGAGGGGGAGAAGGTGGCCTATGACAACGTCTTTTTCCCCGACCTCCAGGCCCGTCTGGACCAGTATTTCCGGGAGAATGAGGAACCCCTCTTCTCCTTCAACGTGACCTATCAGGGTCATGGCCCCTACAACCTGGAGCGCACCTATTGGGGGAGCAGCTTTTGCACGGGCGACTACCCCGAGGACATCAGCAACTGCCTGAACAACTATTTCTACGTGGTCCAGGACACCTCTGACCGGCTCACCGGCTTCCTGGATTATCTGGAGGGTCTGGAAGAGCCTGTGGTCCTTCTCCTATACGGAGACCATAAGCCCTGGCTGGGCTACGACGGCGCCTTCTACGAGGCCCTGGGGATCTCTCTGGACACCTCTACCAAGGAGGGGTTCCTAAACTACTACTCCACCTGGTACGCCGTCTGGGCCAACCCTGCTGCCAAGGAGGCCCTGGGGAACGACTTTGTGGGTCAGGGCCCCGACCTCTCTCCCTGCTTCCTCATGAACGAGGTATTCGAACTCTGCGGCTGGGAGGGCTCTGCCTATATGCAGGCCCAGCGGGAGACGGCAGAGGCTCTGCCCGTCCTTCACACCACCGGCTGGGTGAAGGAGAACGGGGTCTACCGGCCGAAGCCCTCGGAGGAAGGCCAGGCCCTGGCAGACCAGTTCCAGAACCTCTCCTGGTACGACCGGACCCACTGGACGGGTAATCAGTAAAACAGATGACAATACATAAAAAAAGCGTCCGTATCTCTTGAGATACGGACGTTTTTATGCTATTCTGTAAGTTATATATCTGTTTGTATTTTTCCATCTGCCCCCAATTTACCGGGGCGGAGTTTTGGCAGAAATTTTCCCGAACCGAGGCAGCACCCATGAAGTATCAGCAGTGGAACATCGCAACAAGGCCGGAAGAGCCATATAAAGCCATGCGAGAGCGTGGGGTTCCCGTTCTGGTGGCCTCCACCCTCTGCGCCCGGGGCGTGGAGTCTGTGGAGGAGGCCAACGAACTGCTCTCCAGCAGCGAGAAGCAGCTCCAGGATCCTTACCTCATGCAGGACATGGACGTGGCGGTCTCCCGGGTCCGGGAGGCCCTGGCTCACGGAGAGAAGATCGCCGTTTACGGCGACTACGACGTGGACGGCATCACCGCCACCTGCCTGCTGACCCACTACCTGCGCAGCCAGGGCGGGGACGTGATCTACTACATCCCCAACCGTCTGGACGAGGGCTACGGCGTCAACTGCGGGGCCGTGGACCATCTGTCCCAGGAGGGTGTGGACCTGGTCATCACCGTGGACTGCGGCATCACCGCCGTCCATGAGGTGGAATACGCCCGGGAAAAGGGCATCGACTTCATCATCACCGACCACCACGAGTGTAAGGAGGAGATCCCCAAGGCCCTGGCCGTGGTGGATCCCCACCGGAAGGACTGCCCCTATCCCTTTAAGAATCTGGCCGGCGTGGGCGTGGCCCTGAAGCTGGTCATGGCCCTGGGTGGCCGGGAAAACTACCGGTCCCTCTTCCTGGAGTACGCCGACCTGGCTGCCGTGGGCACCGTGGCCGACGTGATGCAGCTGCTGGGAGAGAACCGCACCATCGTCCGGGTGGGCCTGAACCACCTGAAGAAGACCCGCCGCCGGGGGTTATACTCCCTCATGATGGAGGCGGGCACCCTGAACCGATCCATCACCTCCACCACCGTGGGCTACTGCCTGTCTCCCCGGCTCAACGCCGCCGGACGGATGGGTCAGGCCGCCATGGCAGTGGACCTTCTTCTCACCGACGACCACAGCCGGGCCGATATGCTGGCCCACGAGCTGTGTGAACTGAACCGGGAGCGTCAGGCGGTGGAGCTGGAGATCTTTACCCAGTGCACCCAGCGCCTGGCCGACAAAAAGCAGTACGACTGCCTGGTCCTGGAGGACTGGGACTGGCACCAGGGGGTGGTGGGCATCGTGGCCTCCCGCCTGAGCGAGCAGTTCGCCTGCCCCGTGTTCATGATCTGCCTCCAGGAGGACGGCAAGGGTAAGGGCTCCTGCCGGTCCTATGGCGGCTTTAACCTCTTCTGCGCCCTGGAGCAGTGCGCCGACCTGCTGGAAGGCTACGGCGGTCACGCCCTGGCGGCGGGCTTTACCATTCTGGAGGAGAATATCCCCGCCTTCCGTCAGCGGATGGAAGAGATCGTAAAAAACGACACCGGCGGGGAGAAAATGGTCTCCACCCTGAACATCGACGGGGAGATCGAGAACATCGCCGTCCTCACCGTGGAGCAGGTGGAAGCCCTCTCCATGCTGGAGCCCTACGGGGCCGGCAACCCCAAGCCTGTCTTTTCCCTGTCCGGGGTCACCGTCACCTGCATGTCCGACGTGGGCGGCGGCCGACACCTGAAGATGCGGGCCAGCCGGGACGGCCGGTCCGTGGACATGATCTTCTTCTCGGTCACCCGGGCCAAGTCCGGTCTGGCCGTGGGAGACAAGGCCGACGTGGCCTTCTACCCCCAGATCAACGAGTACCGGGGTTCCCGGACGGTCCAGCTCCACCTGGTGGACCTGCGCCCGGCCTACACCCCCGATCAGCTGGACGACTTTGCCCTCTATGAGCGGTTCCGGTCCGGCGGGACCATCACCCCCGGCGAGGCGGGGCAGATGATCCCCAGCCGGGAGGAGTTCGTGGGGCTCTGGCGGTATCTGGCCGGCCGGAACGGCGAGGTGGTGGACACCCCCACCCGTCTGGCTCGGCGAGTGGCCCAGGAGGCTGACCTGTGGGAGTCCCCCCTGCGGACCCTGGTCTGCCTGGACGTCATGGAGGAGCTGGACCTGCTGAAGGTCACCGAGGAGGAGGGCGGCGCCCTCCGGGTGAAGCTCCAGAAGCGTCAGGGCAAGGGGAAGGTCAACCTGTTTGATGCGCCTCTCATCCAGAAATTACAGAAAATAGCAGAATGATGAAATAAGGCTCCCTCCCTGAGGGAGGCTTAGGGTAAATAAAATCCCCGCTGTAACCAGCGGGGAAAACCAGAGGGAAAGGGGAATCGTTATGGAAGATAAACTGGACATCCGATTCCGAGAGCTGGAAGAAAAACTGAAAGGGATGGAGGAGTCTGACCTGGCGCGGGTCCGGGAGGCCTACCTCTACGCCAAAAATTACCACGACGGGCAGCTCCGCAAGGATGGATCCCCCTTCATCACCCATCCTCTGGAGGTCGCCCACCTGGTGGGCGAGCTGGGTCTGGACGCCGACTCCGTCATGGCCGCCCTGCTCCACGACACCATTGAGGACACCGACGCCACCTATGAGGACGTGGCCAAGCGATTCAGCCCGGCGGTTGCCGACCTGGTGGAGGGTGTCACCAAGCTGGACAAGGTCAAGCACACCACCATCGAGGAAAAGCAGATGGAGAACCTGCGCAAGATGCTCATGGCCATGGCCAAGGACGTCCGCGTTATGCTCATCAAGATCTGCGACCGTGTCCACAACATCCGCACCATG
>JAFYPT010000135.1 GCA_017547425.1 Ruminiclostridium sp. | reverse complement strand
TTTTATGCATCCAGTTTTTGCAACCCTTCCAGGTCTGCCAGATAAAGAACCCCTCGCCGGGCCTCCACCAGCCCCTGGGCAGAGAACCGCTTGACCATGCGGGCCACCACTTCCCGGGCAGAGGATATCTGCCGAGCGATCTCCTCGTGGGTCATCCGGAGCTCCCGCTCCCCCGTCCGGCTGTACTCGGCCAGAAGGAAGCTGGCCAGCCGCCGGTCCACCCGGAAGAACAGAATCTGCTCCATGGCCCAAACCATCCGGACCAGATGGCGGTTCCCCTGCTCGTGGACAAAGGACCGGACCGGCAGGCATTCCTCCGCAAGACTCTTCAGAGCCACGGGATTGGTCATTAGCAGCTGACAATCCTCCTCCACGATCATCTGGGGCGCAATGGGAAGCTGGGCAGAGGCGCAAGCCACCCCCAAGGTGCAAACATCCCCCGCACGCAGATGGAAAAGGGTGACCTCTCTTCCCTCCTCAGACAGGAGGTAGACCCGGATGCTTCCCTTCTGGAGAAAGAGCATCCCGCCCACCTCTTCCAGGAGGGTCCCGCTAGGAAGCCCTTGCTCCATGGTCCCCCGCAGGATGGTCTTCTGCTGTGTTTCCTTCAAATCATTCCAAAAAGGCAGAGCCGACAGATGGTCCCGCAGACGTTCCATGGACCAAACCCTCCTTTGTTCTTTTCTCAGCTGTCACAGTTCCCTGCAACACACCCGTTGTCCCTTCTTTTCTGTGGATATTCCCCTTCGATTATACGACTTTAGAATCTTTTGTCAAGTCCATCCCCCGACTCCGACAAAAAGAAAAACCCGGGGATTCCCGAGCTTTTCCAGAATTATTTTGAAACATTGGCACGGGTGATCTTGATTTGGAACAGCCCGTGGTGGTTGCAGTAGGCATACAGCCGGCCAAAGCCCATCCGGGGAAACCGCAGGGCACAGTCCTGCTCCGGATAGGTCCGCTGGAGGATAATCCGGTCAGAGGTCACATAGGCAAAGAAGGTGATGTGGTGGGTCTTGGTCATGGGGTGATCCATGGTGACATACCAGTCGTTCTCCATGGGTTCCACCCGAATACCATGGCCCTCGTCGGGTTCCTCCGCCTCCAGAGGGGGCAGGTTCACACCGCAGCAGTGGAAACTCCCCTGCCCCACCGCATGGATCACATTGCCGCAGACAGGGCACACATAAAACTTGCTTCGAAGCAGATTACCCGCCCGATTGGTGTTTACCTGGAACTCTCCGGACAGAAGTTCTGCCACGGACACACCCAACGCCCCAGCCAGCGGTTCCAGCAAGGTGATATCCGGCAGACCTTTTCCAGTCTCCCATTTGCTCACCGCCTTGTCGCTGACTCCAATCTGGTCGGCCAGCTCCTTCTGGGTCAGATTTCGTTTCTCCCGCAGGGCCTTGATGACAGCCCCGGTCACATAGTTTTCCATGGTTTACCTCCTGTTCGTTCTGGTCGTATTCTACTCCTAACCTTGCCCATTTGACAACCTACGTTCCGTAGATTCCACAAAATATTGCCCACTTTTCTTGTGTATATAGCAAAATTCTTACCCTTGGAATTTGTTTGGTTTTACTATATTTTCAAAACCTTCAAAACACCCCTTGACAATCGGCCCAAGCACAGTGTATCGTAAAAAGCGAAAATTGAACAGCGATCTTCAGGGCAGGGTGAAAGTCCCTACCGGCGGTAAAGCCCGCGAGCCGAAAGGCATGATCCCGGTGTAATTCCGGAGCCGACAGTGACAGTCTGGATGGGAGAAGATTCGACGCTACAGGTATCGCAGGGTATTCTGCGCCTATTTGCTGTACTCATTTTGCTCTGGAATTTTAGATTCCAGAGCTTTTTGTTTGGCAAAGGGCGAGAACCTCCTGTGCTGTTGAAGTGCGCTCTGAAGACCCGTTCAGAGCGCATTTTGTTTTTCGGAGGTGTCCCATGATCGACCAGACCTACATGCAAATGGCCCTGGACCTGGCCCGCAAAGGCTGGGGCTGGACCAGTCCCAACCCCATGGTGGGGGCGGTTATCGCAAAGGACGGACGAATCATCGGCCAGGGCTACCACGCCCGGTGCGGAGACCTCCACGCAGAGCGGGCCGCTCTGGCCGCCTGCACCGAAGACCCCAAGGGAGCCACCCTCTACGTCACCCTGGAGCCCTGCTGCCACCACGGCAGACAGCCCCCCTGCACGGAAGCCATTCTGGCGGCAGGGATCAGCCGGGTGGTGGTTGGCTCCGGGGACCCCAACCCCCAAGTGGCCGGTAAAGGGCTCGGCGTCCTCCGGGCCAGCGGCATCCAGGTCACAGAAGGGGTATTGGAAGCAGAGTGCAAGGCCCTGAACGACGTCTTCTTCCACTTCATCTCCACCGGACGACCCTACACCGTGCTCAAATACGCCATGACCCTGGACGGAAAACTGGCGGCTTACACCGGGGCCTCCCAATGGATCACCGGGGAAGAAGCCCGCCGCCACGTCCACCAAAGCCGGGGCCGATACCGGGCCATCCTGGTGGGCCGGGGCACCGTTCAAGCGGACGATCCCCAGCTCACCTGCCGGATCAAGGGCGGGAGAAATCCCCTCCGCATCGTCTGCGACACCCACCTGGGTACCCCCCTCACTGCCCAGGTGGTCCAGACCGCCGGGGATGTTCCCACCCTAATCGCCACCTGTGTGGCCGATCCCCAAGCTAAGGCCCCTTACGAAGCCCTGGGCTGCCGGGTCCTGACCCTTCCGAAACAGAACGGGATGGTGGACCTGGATGCCCTCTGGGGTGCCCTGGGCCGGGAAGGTGTGGACAGCATTCTGTTGGAAGGCGGCTCCGCCCTCCACTGGTCCGCTCTGGAACAGGGCCTGGTGAACAAAGTCCAGGCCTACATCGCTCCCAAACTTCTGGGAGGTGCCGCCGCCAAATCCCCCATTGGCGGCCAGGGCTTCCCCCACCCGGACCTGGCCGTCCGGCTGAAGCATCCTGTGGTTACCCGACTGGGTGACGACTTCCTGATTGAAAGCGAGGTTTCTGCCTAATGTTTACCGGCATTGTAGAAGAAATGGGAACCATCCGTTCCATCCGAAAAGGTTCCAGCAGCGCCATCTTAGAGATCCAGGCCGGAAAAGTCCTGGAGGATATCCACATCGGCGACAGCATCGCTGTGAACGGGGTCTGCCTGACGGCCACCTCCTTTACCCCCACCTCCTTCACCGCGGACGTGATGCATGAGACCCTGAACCGCTCCTCCCTGGCCTCCCTCAAGCCGGGCAGCCGGGTGAATCTGGAACGGGCCTTGGCGGCAAACGGTCGATTCGGCGGCCACATTGTCTCCGGCCACGTGGATGGTCTGGGCACCATCCTCTCCACTCTACGGGACGACAACGCCATCTGGTACACCATCGGCACCTCCCCGGAGGTCCTGCGGTACATCGTGGAGAAAGGCTCCATCACCATCGACGGCATCAGCCTGACGGTGGCCCGAGTGGACAGCCACTCCTTCTCCATCTCCGCCATCCCCCATACCGTGGCCGTCACCGTCCTCCAGGACCGAAAGCCCGGCGACAAGGTGAATCTGGAGACCGACATCATCGGCAAATACGTAGAAAAACTCCTCCAACCCAAAGAGACCCCTCAAAAAGATTCCGGCATCACCTGGGATTTTCTCGTGAAATATGGATTCTGAGCGAAAGGAGAACACAAACATGTTCCAGTTCAACACCATCGAAGAGGCCCTGGAGGCCCTGCGTCAAGGCAAGATCATCCTGGTCACCGACGACCCCGATCGGGAAAACGAAGGCGACTTCATCTGCGCCGCCGAGTTCGCCACCACGGAAAACATCAACTTCATGGCCACCCACGGCAAGGGTCTCATCTGCATGCCCATGTCCGAAGAATACGTCCGGAAGCTCCAGATCCCCCAGATGGTCACCCGGAACACCGACAACCATGAGACCGCCTTCACCGTCTCCATCGACCACGTGGACACCACCACCGGCATCTCCGCCGCCGAGCGTTCCATCACCGCCATGAAGTGCGTGGCCGACGACGTAAAGCCCGAAGACTTCCGCCGTCCCGGCCACATGTTCCCCCTGCTGGCCAAGAAGAACGGCGTTCTGGAACGGAACGGCCACACCGAAGCCACCGTGGACCTGATGCGTCTGGCCGGACTGAAGGAAGTGGGCCTGTGCTGCGAGATCATGGAGGACGACGGCACCATGATGCAGACCCCCCGCCTCATGGAACTGGCCAAGAAATGGGACATCAAGTTCATTACCATCCGGGACCTCCAGGACTACCGCAAACGCACCGACCTGCTGGTGGAACAGGTCACCGAGACCAAGATGCCCACCAAGTACGGCGACTTCAAGGCCTACGGCTATGTGAGCAAGCTGGACGGCCAGCACCACGTGGCCCTGGTGAAGGGCGAGATCGGCGACGGCAAGGACCTCCTCTGCCGGGTCCACTCCGAGTGCCTCACCGGTGACACCTTCGGCTCCCTCCGCTGCGACTGCGGCCAGCAGTTTGCCGCCGCCATGAGCCAGATCGAGAAGGAAGGACGGGGCATCCTCCTCTACATGCGACAAGAAGGACGGGGCATCGGCCTCATCAACAAGCTGCGGGCCTATGAGCTCCAGGACACCGGCATGGACACCCTGGAAGCCAACCTGGCCCTGGGCTTTGCCGGAGATCTCCGGGAGTACTACATCGGCGCTCAGATCCTGCGGGATCTGGGCGTGAAGACCATGCGCCTGCTCACCAACAACCCCGATAAGGTCTATCAGCTCTCCGACTTCGGCCTGTCCATCGAAGAACGAGTACCCATCCAGGTGGAAGCCACCACCCACGACCTGTTCTATCTCCAGACCAAGAAGAAAAAGATGGGCCACATCCTGGACTATTGATAAATTTTTCCGAAACATCTGACAAGGAGGACTTTCCCTATGAGAACTTTCGAAGGCAGCCTGGTGGCCAACAACATCAAGGTGGGCATCGTCGCCGCTCGCTTCAACGAATTCATCACCGCCAAGCTTCTAGGGGGCGCCATGGACGGTCTGGTCCGCCACGGGGTCAACCAGGAGGACGTGCAGGTGGCCTGGGTCCCCGGCGCCTATGAGATCCCCCTCATCGCCAAGAAGATGGCCAAGAGCGGCAAGTATGACGCTGTCATCTGCCTGGGCGCTGTCATCCGGGGCAGCACCAGCCACTACGACTACGTCTGCGCCGAAGTCTCCAAGGGCATCGCCCACGTCTCCCTGGAAAGCGACATCCCTGTGATGTTCGGCGTTCTCACCACCGACACCATTGAACAGGCCATTGAGCGAGCCGGCACCAAGGCAGGCAACAAGGGCTACGACTGCGCCCTGGGTGCCGTGGAAATGGTCAACCTCATTCGAGACATCGAAACCTGATTTCCCTCCATTTTGCCATACACTCCCTCCTGGCGGCGGTCTTTTCTGCCAGAACAGCAAGGCCGCCCACAAAAAAGAGCACGGAACCCAGCTCCCGGGTTCCGTGCTCTTTTTCGTTGTTATTCCTGGGCGGCAATTCGCTCGGCCAGGTCGGTGAGGTACATCCACCGATCCATTTTCTCTTCCAGTTCAGCGGTCAGCTTGGTCTGCTTCTCGGTGAGTTCCTGGAGCTTTACGTAGTCACTGCCGGCGGCGGACATATCCTGCTCCACCTGGGCGATGGCCTCTTCCAGAGCGGCAATGTCCTCCTCAATAGTGTTGAACTCGTGCTGTTCCTTGAAGGTAAACTTCAGCTTCTTTTGACGGACGGGCTTCTCCTGCTTGGGGCCCTTGTCCTTCTTTTCAGCCTTTTCCAGGGCCTTCTCTTCGGCCCGACGCTTTTCCAGGTAGTCGGTGAAGTTGCCGGTGTAACGGGTGATGACACCACCCTCGCCCACTTCAAAAATCTCCTCGGCCACCTTATCCAGGAAGTACCGGTCATGGGAAACGGCGATGACCGCTCCGGGGAAGGTCTCCAGATATTCCTCCAGGATGGCCAGAGTGGTCACATCCAGGTCGTTGGTGGGCTCGTCCAGCAGGAGGATGTTGGGGGCCTCCATGAGGACGGACAGGAGGTAGAGTCTCCGCCGCTCGCCGCCGGAGAGCTTGCCGATGGGCTGGCCCTGGAGCTGGGTGGGGAACAGGAACCGCTCCATCATCTGGGTGGCGGAGAAGTTGCCCTCCCGGGTCTTGACCTCTCCCGCGATCTCATGGATGAAGTCATAGACCCGCTGGTCCAGGTCCAGTTCCCGGCCCTCCTGGGAGAAATAGCCGATGCGGACGGTCTCACCCCAGTCGATGGTGCCGGAGTCCGGGCCCATTTTGCCGGCAATCAGGTTCAACAGGGTAGACTTACCCGCACCGTTGCGCCCTACGATGCCCACCCGGGCATCCCGGGCCACGCCGTAGGAGAAGTTGGACAGGACGGTCTTGTCCCCAAAGGACTTGGTGACCTCCTTCAGCTCCACGGTCTTCCGACCCAGACGACTGGACAGGGTGGCCATCTGGACGGACTGATCTACTTCAGGCCCCGCCTGGTTCTTCAGTTCCTCAAACCGGGCGATGCGGTCCTTGTTCTTGGTGCGGCGGGCCTGGGCCCCCCGCATGATCCACTGGTACTCTACCCGAAGGATGGACATGCGCTTGCGCTGGGCAGCCTGCTCCATCTCCTCCTGCTGGGTCTTCAGTTCCAGGTACTTGGAATAGTTGGCCTCGTAGTGGCGAATGTGGCAGTGGGACAGTTCGGTGATTCGGTTGGCCACTCGCTCCAGGAAGTAGCGGTCGTGGGTGACCATCACCAGACCCCCAGTAAACTTCTGCAAGTGACCCTCCAGCCAGAGGATCATGTCGCTATCCAGGTGGTTGGTGGGCTCGTCCAGGATGAGGACATCGGCAGGATGAAGAAGGACAGCCGCTAGAGCCACACGCTTGCGCTGACCGCCGGAGAGGGTGCCAACCTTCTGGTCAAAGTCGGTGATGCCCAAGCGGGTGAGCATGGTCTTGGCCTCGTACTCCATGAGAGCACGGACATCGGAAGAAAAGTCGGCAAAGACCTGTTCCAGGACGGTGTTGTCCTCGTCCATCTTGGGGTTCTGGCTCAAAAAGCTCACCTGGACGTTGGGATCCAGGGAGACCTTACCCTCGTCAGGGACCTGATCCCCGGCCAGGACCCGGAGGAAGCTGCTCTTACCGGTGCCGTTGATGCCGATGATGCCGATCTTATCCCCTTCGTTCAAATATAAAGTAACGTCATCAAGCAGCTGCTTGAGACCAAAGTTCAAAGAAATATGTTCTGCTGTCAGGAGCATGGATGGGTTCTCCTTTGGGAAAGAAATCTGGACAAGTCCAGTGTTTTCCTCTATCATAATATTCAACGACGAAAAATGCAAGGAGGGATGCCAATGGAATGGCTCTTTCTAGGGGGCTTCTGCGCCCTGCTTCTCACCAGTCTGGCCCTGGACTTTTTCATCCTGTGGGCCCTGCTGGGGGGATACCTCCTCTTCTTCTCCTACGGACTCCTCAAGGGGCATAAACCAAAGGCCCTGCTGACCATGTCCCTCCAGGGTCTGAAAACTGTAAAGACCATCCTGTTCCTCTTCCTGCTCATTGGCATGATCACCGCCCTGTGGCGGGCTTCGGGAACCATCCCCTTCCTCATCTACCATGCGGCAGGACTCATCTCCCCCGCCGTCTTCCCCCTACTGGCCTTTTTGCTGTGCTCGGTGATGTCCGTCCTGACCGGCACTTCCTTCGGCACCGCCGCCACCATCGGGGTCATCTGCATGTCCATCTCCCAGGCTATGGGACTCAGCCCAGTGCTCTCCGCTGGGGCCATCCTGTCGGGGGCCTTCTTTGGGGACCGCTGCTCCCCCATGTCCACCAGCGCTCTGCTGGTGGCCGCTCTGACCAAGACCGACATTTACGAAAACATCAAGGGTATGGTGCGGACCGCTTGGATTCCCTTGGCCCTCACCTGCGGCATCTATCTGACCTTTGGTCTGACCCATCCCCAGGGAACCTTCTCCCAGGACCTGTTGGCCCCCTTTGCCCAGGGATTCCGCCTCCATTGGGTCACGGTTCTACCGGCGGTGGTTATCATTGCCCTCTCTCTGTTCCGGTGTAAGGTCAAGATCACCATGGGCCTGAGCATCCTAGTCAGCGCCATCCTCTGCCTGACCATCCAGGATATGGACCTCGGCGACCTGCTGCAGACCGCCCTTCTGGGGTACACCCCCACTCTGCCCGAACTCCAGGACCTTCTCTCCGGCGGCGGTGTAATCTCCATGGCAACCCCGCTGTGCATCGTGTCGGTCTCCTCCACCTTTTCCGGTCTCTTCGACGGCACAGGACTGCTGGATGGTCTGAAGGCGGCCGCCCATAAGCTGGCAAGGAAAGCCACCCCCTTCGGTTCCCTCCTGGCCACCTCGATCCTCACGGCCATGATCTCCTGCAACCAGTCCCTGGCTATCCTCCTGACCCACAGCCTGTGCCGGGAGGATTTTCCCGACCAGGACCTGGCCATTGGCATGGAGAACACCGTGGTGGTCATCGCCCCCCTCATCCCCTGGTCCATTGCTGGCACGGTCCCCCTGACCTCCCTGGGAGCACCTCCAGAAGCCATGCTGGCCGCCTGCTACCTCTATTTGATCCCTCTGTGGAATCTGATGACCGCCCTATCCACGCACAAAAAATCCGCTCTCACCTGAGAGCGGATTTTTCATAACAAAAGCCAGGTCATCAACGGCAACGTTACCGCGCTGAGGACGGTGCTGAGGAACTTGATTTTTGAGGCCAGGGTATCGTCCGCCCCAAACCGCACGCTCAAAATGGTGATCATAGCGGCGCTGGGGCAGGCGGCGATGATCACCAGCACCCCAAACATCAGGCCGGACGGGTCCAGGAAGAGCCGGAGGACAGCCCAGGTGACCACCGGGCAGAGGATGAGCTTCACAAAACTCACAGCGTAGGCTTTTCCATCCAGGAGCGCCTCCCGGATGGGCACATGGCTGAGGGAAATGCCCACGATAATCATGGACACAGGCACCGTGGCCGCCCCCAGGGTCTTGCAGGTATCCACCACCAGACCGGGCACCGGAATCTGGAAGAGGAACAGGCCAATGGCCAGCAGGGTGGCCACCAGAGGGATGGAAAAGACCTCTTTCAGATTCACTGTCCCTCTCCCCTCCCCCGCCTGAAGGTAGGCCACGCCCACGGTATACAGCAGAAGGTTGAAGGGCAGGTTGGACAGGGAAGCGCAGAACACCGCCTCCGCCCCAAACAGAGCCTCCACCACAGGAAATCCAATGAACACGTTGTTCATGAAGAAGACCGACAGCCAGGCCACGTTTCGGTCCCTGCCTTGGAACCGAAGCAGACGAGCGGCCAGCCAGCCCAAGGCTCCCCCGAGGAAGAACACCAGGAAGACCGAGACCACGGCTACCGCCAGTTCCCGATTGGTCATGATGGGCTCGGTATTCACCACAGAACTGACGATGAGACCCACCACAAAGACGTTCATCACCAGGCGGCTGGCTTTCTGGCTGAAATCGCCATCCACCCAACCTGCCTTGGCGGCCCCAAAGCCCACCACCATCAGCAGGACCAGCATGATCATTTTTTCCAGGACGATGAGCCAGGTCACAGGCTCGCCCCCTTTCGTTGAAAAAGCCCCCGCCGCACGGCAGGGGCTTTGTTGGTTCAAGTTAGTTCTCTTCCTTGGCGGCCTGCTCAGCAGCCAGTTCGGCCTCGTACTCGGCACGATAGGCGTTGATGAAGGCCTCCAGAGCAGCCATCTCGGACTGAGCAAAGCCCAGATCCAGGTTGAAGCGGCCAATTTCCTCGGCCTGTGCGGCATCCAGGAACTCCTCCAGGCGGTCCATGCCCTTCTCGATGGTCTCCATGGAGACGGCGAAGGACCAGCGGACGTAGTTGGGCGCGCCGAAGCCGGTGCCGGGGATGACCGCCACCAGACCCTTGTCCAGCAGCAGAGCGGCGAAGTCGTCGGCATCGCGGACAGGCACACCGTAGAGCTTCTTACCGATGAAGCTGTCGATGTTCATGAACATATAGAAGGTGGCAGGGGACTTGATGGCGCTGACACCGGGGATGTTCTCGATGCGGGCGTACATGTAGTCACGACGGGCCTCGAACTCCTTGCGCATGGCCTCCACGCTGTCCTGGGGACCGGTCAGAGCCTCGATGGCAGCCAGCTGGGAGATGCTGCTGGTGCCGGACATGCAGTGGCTCAGGTAGTTGCTCATGACCTTCACGATCTCCTTGGGGCCGCAGGCATAACCAATGCGCCAGCCGGTCATGGCGTAGGTCTTGGAGACACCGTTGATGAGGATGGTACGCTCCTTGACCTCTTCGCCCAGAGAGGCAATGGGGGTAAAGGTCCGGCCGTCAAAGACCAGCTTGTCGTAGATCTCGTCGGCGATGATGTAGATATCCTCTTCCACGCAGATCTTCACCAGAGCTTCCAGCTCCTCCTTGGTGTACATCATACCGGAGGGGTTGGAGGGGTTGTTCAGGATGATAGCCTTGGTCTCAGGGCAGATGGCCTGCTTCAGCAGTTCGGGGGTGATCTTCAGCTCGGTCTCTGCGGTGGTCTCCAGAATGACGGGCGCGCCGCCCACCATCTTGATGGCCTCGTAGTAGGTGACCCAGTAGGGGGCGGGCAGGATGATCTCGTCGCCGGGGTTCACCAGGGTCTTCAGGGCCACATAGACCATGTGCTTGGCGCCGCCGGTGACCACGATCTCGTCGGCGGCGTACTCCAGGCCCCAGTCCTCCTTCAGGCGGTTGCTGATGGCCTTGCGCACATCCATGGTGCCTGCGGCGGGGGTGTAACGGGTCTGGTTATTCTCAATGGCGCGAATGCCGGCTTCCTTGACGTTTTCGGGGGTGTTGAAATCGGGTTCACCCATGCCGAAGCCGATGACGTCGATGCCTTCCGCCTTCATGCGCTTAAACTTCATATCAATTTCAATGGTGGTAGAAGCCTGGACAGCCTTGGCCACCTTGGACAGTGCCTTCATGGGACATGCCTCCCTCTCTGTAATTCTTCTTACGAAGGTTCTCTTGACGAAATATTATACTCAGAATCCTGCATATTGGCAAGAGAAAAGGGCGAAAAAATCCGAGGGTTGCAGGATTGGAAATATCTTCCTCAAAAAACAAAAGCGTCGGGCGAATGTAGGGTTCCGCTCAGCGCTTATTTTTCGTATGGTTTTGGGTTACTTGTTAATCCCAAGATATAATCCGTGGATGTTTTATAGAGTTCCGCCAGTGCAATCAGGATATCAGTAGGGACATCACGATACCCTTGTTCATAGCGAAAATATTGGGGCTGCGGCATTTGCAGATAACCAGCAACCTGGCGCTGGGTCATATCATGGTCTTCTCTCAACTCTCGTATTCTGGGGTAGTATCCCATTGTCTCACCTCGATAACCATTTAGGTATCTTGACAATACATTAGAAGTGTGTCAGAATGACCATATGATATCCATTTGGATATCGCACAAATAGACATATTCGAGGAAATAGTAGGAGGTAGACATGGGAAAGAGCAAAACGATGAATTGCCGTGTTTGTGGCACCGAGATTGCCAAGAGTGCAAAAAGTTGTCCGCAATGTGGAGCCAAGAACAAAAAGCCAATCTACAAAAAATGGTATTTCTGGCTGTTAGTCCTTATCATTGCTATGATTGCTATTAGCAGTTCTGGTGGAGATAGTGCCGACACCGAGCCTGTGGAATACGTGGTAACAGACATCAAGACCATGGCCGATGAACTGGAGAACAATGCACTAAATGCAGAGGACACCTACAGCGATGCTTATCTGGAAATCACCGGTGTTCTCAACAGCGTCGACAGCGACGGAAGTTATATCACCGTGACACACTACCAGGATGCATATGGTTTCGATTCTATTCAGTGCTTTGTGAAAGACGATACTCAGCTGGATGTAATCAAAACCAAGTCTGTTGGTGATACGGTTACGGTAAAGGGCCAGATTTCCAACATCGGCGAACTATTAGGCTACACCATGGATATCCACGAAATCTTTTGATTTTGACTGGTAAACATAACGTCAGTTCCACTTCTCTGACATGTGAAAGGAGATAGTCATGAATTGCAAAAACTGTAATGGCTTACTTCCGGACGGCGCATCCTTCTGTCCATCCTGCGGGTCGCCTGTTACCAAACCGCAAGAAGAGACCAACGACGTTCCGAAGTATTGTATCAAGTGTGGCACAGCGATTCCCGCAGGGACGACTGAATGCCCTAACTGCCAAAAAGAAATAGAACAGACACAGGAACAAGAGCAAAAATCAGTTCACGATACAGCCGCTGTGGTCGTCCAGAAGCCAGAAGAACCGGAATCTCCCAAGAAGACGAGGCCCCGGAACAAGATCATACTGGTCGTTGGTGCCGTGGTACTTGCTGTGCTTCTATTCTGTTCTGAAACAATGCGTATGCTTGGATTCCTTGCAGGATTGATCCTGTTCCCAGTTTCCCTTGTTATGTTCATCGTTTGCCTTGTCCGCAAAGAGGATAAAAGGCGCTGGATCATTCTCATTGCCACCGCTTTCATCCTAATGCTGGTATATCTTGTGATGCCCACTCCCTGCACCGAACACACCTGGGAAGAGGCAACTTGTACGGAACCAGCAGAATGCAGTACTTGTGGCGAAAAGGAAGCTGGTTCCGAACTGGGACATGACTGGATGGAAGCTGACTGTACATCCCCCAAAGCATGTAGCCGTTGTGATTTAACCGAAGGTGAGCCTTTAGAGCATACCCCCGGCGAATGGGAAGTTGTTACCGAAGCAACCACATATTCTGCTGGTGAACGAGCCATTCTTTGCACCGTTTGCGGCGAAACTCTGGACAGCGAAGAAATAGAACAGTTGCCAGAGCTGACCCCCGATGAGTACAAAGCTCAGTGTCAATCCTATTCGTATGATACGATTGCTCGAAATCCCGGGCAATATGATGGCGAATATGCAAAAATCAGCGGCTATGTCCTTCAGGTGCAGCAGGACGAGTTGTATGGTCTACTTCTCTACACGCTTCGTGTTGCAACCGTTGGAAAGTACGACGGCGTTGTATACGTGTCATATACCTGCTCCGCTGATGATGCCCGCATCTTAGAGGATGACTATGTTACTATGTGGGGTCAGCTGACAGGAGAGAAAACCTACACAACGGTAATGGGAAATAGTATTACCATTCCCTCTTTCACCGCTGAGTATGTGCAATAATTTTAAATACAAGGCAGAAAAGGGGCGGGATTTCTCCCGCCCCTTTTCCTATCAGCTTACAAAACAAAAAACACCCGAAATCTTACGATCTCAGGTGTTCAATGGTGGAGACAACAGAACTCGAATCTGTGACCTCTCGCGTGTGAGGCGAGCGCTCTACCAGCTGAGCTATGCCTCCGTGTGGTGACCCGTACGGGAAT
>JAFYPT010000134.1 GCA_017547425.1 Ruminiclostridium sp. | reverse complement strand
TCCAGGCCCATGGCCCGGAGTTGCTCCTTCACATAGGCAGTGGTCATGGGCAGGTCGTGGCCGATCTCGGCGTGCTGGTGGAGATACCGCCGGTGGGCGGTCATCTCCTCGGCCAGCTCCCCGGCTCGTTTCAGAAAAAAGTTCATACTGACTTCCCTCGCTTTATGGAATGGATGGGAGTAGTATGTGCAGGGGGATGGGCAGTTATCCTGTAACTCATATGTCTTCTGATTGCAGCAAGTGGAATGAAGCGCCTCACTCCGTTCGGCATGAAGTGTCGGCAGAGCCGACATGAAGCTGCTACGCAATGAAGAGCTGTTTGCCTCCAAGCAAACAGCATGCAAAAAAGCCTGATTTGTCCAAAAGACAAATCAGGCTTTTTTGGAGCTGGTGACGTGACTCGAACACGCGACCTGCTGATTACGAATCAGCTGCACTACCGACTGTGCTACACCAGCTTATAAACTTGCGGATAATATAATACCATAAAGTCTCTGTCAAGTCAACCTTTTCCAGCTATACACCTTGTATAGCGGAGCGGAACCCCTGAGTTCCAAGGGTTCCGCTCTCGAATTTTGGTCTGATAGGAGGAAAATCTACAGAGAGTTTTCCACTTTTTCCACCGATTCGTCCACAAATGGTATTTCTCCTGTGGACAGCTGTCGGTTCAATACTGCAAAGAGATGTCCCGGTTGGCGAAGGCGTTCAGGTCAGTGCCTGCCCGGCCCCCGGCCAGATACTCATAGTAACCCTGGCTGCCGATCATGGAACCGTTGTCGCCGCAGAGCTTCAGAGGGGGCATATACAGCTTGCAGCCGTCCTTTTCACAGGCGGCTTCCAGGTCCCGGCGGATCCGGGAGTTGGCCGCCACACCGCCCACCACGGCCACCTTGCCGTAGCCTTTCTGTCGGGCGGCGAACATGGTCCGGGGAACCAGCTCATCGCTGACGGCGGCGGAGAAGGAGGCGGCCAGGTCGGAGACCGGCAGGTCCTCCCCCTTTTGCTGAGCGTTGTGGATGAGGTTCAGCATGGCGGTCTTGAGGCCGGAGAAGGACATATCCAGGGGGGCATCGTGGATGTGGACCCGGGGCAGGGTGAAGGCCTTGTCGTCACCACCCTGGGAGGCACGGTCCAGAGGACCGCCGCCGGGGTAGCCCAGGCCCATGACACGGGCAATCTTGTCGAAGCACTCGCCGGCGGCATCGTCCCGGGTAGCGCCCAAAATCTCCATCTCCGTGTAGCTCTTCACGTCCACGATGAGGGAGGTACCGCCGGAGACACACAGACACACGAAGGGAGGCTCCAGGTCGGGGTGAGCGATGTAGTTGGCGGCGATGTGACCACGAACGTGGTGGACAGGAATCAGGGGGACTCCCAGAGAGAAGGCCACGGACTTGGCAAAGTTCACGCCCACCAACACGGCCCCGATGAGGCCGGGGGCATAGGTGACCGCCACGGCATCAATCTCCTTCCGGGTGATGCCCGCCTTGGCCAGGGCCTCGTCGGCCAGGGTGGAGATGACCTCGATGTGCTTGCGGGAGGCCAGTTCGGGCACCACGCCGCCGTAGATCTTGTGCATCTCTACAGAAGAAGCGATGCAGTCGGCCAGAACTTCCCGGCCGTCCTTTACCAGGGCCACAGCGGTCTCGTCACAGGAGGATTCTACTGCAAGAATGATCATAGATTATCTTCCTTTCCTTCCAGTCCGGGCAGGTCAGACTGCTCTGCCCAGGATTCCGGGGGTTCCAGAGGGTGGTCCGGGTCCCGGGGGATCTGGATAAATCGGTCATAGGCCCACTGGCTGAACTGCCGCCGATACAGAGCCTGGTGGGCTTCCAGGGTCTCGTCCCGGGTCCCCTTGCCGCTGGGGGAGCACAGGCACACGGCGTAGTGGACCCCGAAGAGGACGCAGTCGTAGTCTAAGAAGGTAAAACCGCAGCGGCGGTAGAAGTCCATGCGGCGCTCCCGCAGGGCATCGTGGTCTCCCCCGTCAGGGGCCTCAGACTCCACGATGATACCGTCCCAGTGGGCGAACTTCTCTCGCAGGAGGGCCAGGATCTTCCCACCCAGACCGCCGTTTCGTCGGCTGGCGGTGACCCCCAGATAGTCGATGAGGACGTATTTACCGCCGGGGCTCTCCCACAGAAGGGCATACCCCACCAGGTCGGCCCCTTCAAAGGCCCCCACGGGGTGGTATAGACCGCTGGCGCAGAGCTTCTCCATGGCGGCGAAAGGTTTCAGCTCTTCTGGAGGGAATGCCTCGGCGAGTTCCTGTTCATGGAGCCATTTCAGCTCCTCCAGATCCAGTTCTCGTAACGTCATCGCGCGAACTCCCTGGTCAGCAGGAGGGCATCCTCCTTGGGGTTGTCGTAGTAGTTGGGGCGGCGTCCCACTTCCTTGAAGCCGTTTTTCTCATAGAGGGCCACGGCGGGGGTGTTGGAGGGGCGGACCTCCAGGGTCAGGAAGGCCAGATTGGCCTGACCAAAGCGGATGAACACATCCAGGAGACGGTCCGCCAGTCCCATCCGTCGGCAGGAGGGACGGACCGCCAC
>JAFYPT010000014.1 GCA_017547425.1 Ruminiclostridium sp. | reverse complement strand
CAGGCGGCGGGTGACCTTGTCGCCCATCTCATTGGAGGCTTCGATGACCAGTTCGGCCAGACGTTCCATGGGGGGCTGTTTGATCTCTAAAATCTTGCCGCCGGAGAGGTACTTGCGCAGAAGCATACAGAACATGGGGGGCTCTGCCGGGTTCTCCCGGGGCAGGTCGGTCAGGTGCATCCGGGGCCAGGAGGGGTTGGCCGTCAGCAGCAGGCGGCAGGCACCGGCACGGCTGCGGATGTGAAGAAGGATCTCATCCCGGCTGGGCTGGTGGATCTTGTCGATGCGCCCTCCTACGACGGCCTGTTCGGTCTCCCGCAGAACAGCGGACAGGCATAAGGCGTCCATGGGCATGGCTTATTCCTCCCCTCCCATGATGATCTCGAACAGCTCGTTCAGGCGGTCGGTCTGGCCCTGGAGATAGAGCCAGCCGAAGAGGGCTTCCATGCCCGTGGCGATCTGGTACTCCCGTCGGGTGGCTCCCTTGGGATGGGAGTGGGGGCTGGCGTTTCGGCCCCGCTTGAAGATGGTGGTCTCCTCCTCGGTGAGGACAGGGAGAAGCAAATCCATCTTGGCGGCCTGCTTGGGGGCGGCCACGTAGTCCAGGGCGGCCTTATGGAGCTTATTGGGGGTGAGCTTGCCGTGGAGACACAGCCAGGAACGAACCATGACCTCATAGACGGCATCGCCCAGGTAGGCCAGACCCAGATTGCTCATTTTCAGCAGTTCCTGCTTGTCTTCCGATATGTGAAAGTAATCCATAGTTGACTTCCTTTATATATATAAATAGGGTTCCGTTTATTGTACCCCAGATTCCCCATTCTGGCAAGAGGGGGGAACCACGGGCCAGCCCCCATCCCGGAAGGAAAAGATTACCCAGGGCTTGCCCTCTGTCTCCTCCACCCGGGCAAAGCAGAAAGCCGGGACCAGAGGGAATGGATTTTTCGGCTCCCAGGGAAAGGCCAGGGAGAAGCCCCGGGCATCCTGCCGCCAGAGGGCGGTTTTCTCTACGCAACCTGCCAAAACGGGGTCTGTAAAGAGGTGAGACAGGTCGGTCCTTTGTCCCCAACCCCGTGGAAAGGTTTTGGAGTGGAAGGCATAGCGCAGCTCTCCCCTGCCGCCAGTCACCGGCCAGCAGCCCCGTCGGCGGAGGTAATCCATGGAAAGGGTCCGGCTCAGGCGAAGGCCTTCCCCTTCCGGCAGGAGAGTCCCCAGTTCCACCCGCCCGTTTTTTCCACAGAGGATGCCCCGGTACAGACCGGGCCCCGGTGGGCGGAGGGTCATGGTGACCTCCACTTGGTTTCCTCTGGTTCGACAGACCAACTTGCCGTGGTCTATGCGGAAAACCTGCTCCATCCTCTTCCCTCCTCTCGGTGTACCCTATGCAAAAACCCGCCCCGGAAAGAACCGGAGCGGGTTAGAAATTGTTTGAAGTATGAAGGGTTACTCTCCGATGTCCTCGCAGAGGTTCTTGTAATAACCGTCGGCGTGGTGGAGGGCGGCGGCCGGGTTGTGCATCAGGACCCGGTCTTTCACCACCAGGGTGGTGGTGGGGGCATGGGAGTGCTTGTTGAACAGAATATCATGGCCCACACACAGGCCCATGACGATATTCAGGTCGGTGCCCTCCTCTTCCAGCAGCTGCGCCTGGAGGACCGGGTTGCAGGCAATGTGCCCGGGACCGTGGTGCATGGGTGGGATACCCAGCTCGGTCTTGGGGACTTCGCCCGCCTTGCAGCTGATGCCGTAGACCTCAAAGCCGTTGGCTCGCAGCATCTTGGTCAGGGTGCGGCTCTCCTTGATGAGGGCGGTGCAGGTGGCAATGCCGATCTTCTTGTAGCCCATGCGCTTAGCGAACAGAATGGTTTCCTGGACCCGGGGCCACTTGCGATAGCCTTCGGATTCCACGGTAGCGGCCACCTGGATGATCTTCTTGTCCTCCGGGTCGGTGAAGTACTCCTTCAGAGACTTGTCTCGCTGTTCTTCGGTCATGGCTCTGCTGATGCAGAAGGGCGGGAACTTCTTTTCCGGGTTGTGGGCATCGCACAGGGTCACGGCGCAATCCACACAGGAGTGCTTGATCTCATTCGGCATGATTGGCCTCCTTTTCACGGTCCTGACGAATCAGGTTCTTCAGGGCTTCAATACAGACTTCCACAGAGCGGAGGACATCGTGGGACTCCTCCTGGTCCAGTCCGGCCTTCTCCCTCTCCTGATTCCACACTACGTGGAAAAGGGAACCGCAGCGGACCCCCAGATGGGCGGCCACGGTGAAAAGGGCAGCGGATTCCATCTCGCTGGCCAGAACGCCCAGACGTTTCCAGGCCTCCCACTTGGCTTCCAGCTCATAGGAGACGGGCATCCGCTGGGGGGAATGCTGGCCGTAGAAGGAGTCCTTGCACTGGACCACACCCACATGCCAGGGGTAGCCGGAGTCCTTAGCAGCCTGGACCATGGCGGTGGCCACCTCAAAGTCAGCCACGGCGGGGAATTCAATGGGGGCATACTCTCGGCTGGTACCCTCGTTGCGGATGGCACCGGTGGCAACCACCACATCGTTGCTCTTAACTTTCAAGTCAATGCCGCCGCAGGTTCCCACCCGAAGGAAGGTGTCGGCACCAATGGCCGCCAGTTCCTCCATGGCGATGGCTGCAGAGGGGCCGCCGATGCCCGTAGAACAGACGGAAACCTTTTCACCCAGAAGGGTGCCGGTATAGGTGGTGTACTCCCGATTGGTGGCCACGTGGACGGCATCGTCAAAAAACATAGCAATGATCTTGCTGCGGGCAGGGTCGCCGGGGAGGATGCAGTAGCGGCCCACATCCCCCGGACACAGGGCAATGTGGTACTGGAGGTCTCTGGTGTCCTTATCCATGGTTCTCCTCCTGCTGTGCTCTCTGGGCCTGGACCCGCTTGAAGGTCAGGTAGCCCTCTAAAATTAAGGTAGCAGCCACAGAGTCGATCTTATCCTTGCGGTTCTTGGAGCGGACTCCCTGCTCCCCCAGGATGCGGTGGGCATCCACGGTGGTGCGGCGCTCGTCCCAGAGGACCACAGGCAGACCGGTGGCCTCCTTCAGGCGTTCGCCAAAGGCAGCGCATTTTTCCGCTCTGGGGCCTAAGGTTCCGTCCATGTTTTTGGGGTAGCCCAGGACCAGCTCCTCTGCCCCCTGCTGCTTGGCCAGAGCGGTGAGTTCTTCCAGGACCACGTCCTCCTTCCGGCTCTTCACCAGGAAGGTCTGACCGGCCAGCAGACCGGTGATATCCGACAGGGCAACGCCGGTGCGGGCATCGCCGTAATCAATCGCCATAATTCTCATCGTAATTATCACATCCTTTATATATGATATCTTATCCTAAAGGCATCAGAGTGTCAAGGTCGGCGTACTCTTCCTCTTGGTGAAAATACACGGCAGAGCCCTTGATATCCCTACGTTTTTTCGCAAAAACATGCTTGACAAAGTGTAGTAGTCCATGGTATCATAACATCACCTATGAAAAGGGCTTATTTTGTGAGCATATTACGGTATATGTCCGCAAACCCTTGACCAATCTTGAGGACATAGGGAGGCAACCGATGCCGATCACGCCGTATTCTTCCAGCATGCAGAGAAATTTGCATGCGCTTTTTGCGAGGATGTTTCGCCGAGATCGGGATCGCCTGGAAACAGGCAAGGGCCGAACTCGGCGATTTGTTTTTTCCAGGGCCGAACATCGTAAAGGAGGTGCCGCAACATGGCAAAGCCCGGCGCACGTGTAAAGATCACTCTCAGATGCAGCGAGTGCAAGCAGCGCAACTACAACACTATGAAGAACAAGAAGAACACCCCCGACCGCTTAGAGATGAACAAGTACTGCCCCTTCTGCAGAAAGCACACCGTTCATAACGAGACTAAGTGATGATGGCCCACATTCTCTGTAAGAAAGAAGGGTAAACTAATGTCTGAAAAAGAAAAGGTGACCCAGGATGTGAGCGCAGAAGCAAAGGCAAAGCCCGCGAAGGAAAACAAGCCCGCAAAGGCCAAGAAGGACAAGAAGCCCGGTATTGGTCAGCGCATGGGTAAGTTCTTCCGGGAACTGAAGTCTGAGCTGAAGAAGGTCGCATGGCCTACCAAGGCTGACACCATCAAGAGAACCGGTATCGTTATTGCCTGCGCAATCGTCGTTGGCATTATCGTCTGGATCTTTGACAGCCTTGCCGGTGCCGTCATCGACGCTCTGCTCTCCCTCTTCGGTAAATAAGGTGAACCGAGATGGCTGAGGGCGCAAAATGGTATGTGGCTCATACCTATTCCGGGTATGAAAACACCGTAAAAGCCACCATTGAAAAAGCCGTAGAAAACCGCAACATGGGCGACCTCATTCTGGAGGTCAACATCCCAATGGAGACCGTTACCGAGATCACCGATTCCGGCACCAAAACCGTGGAGCGCAAGGTGTTCCCCGGCTATGTGCTGGTGAAGATGATTATGACTGACGAGACCTGGCACCTGGTGCGCAATGTGCGAGGTGTGACCGGCTTCGTCGGCTCCGGCAACAAGCCCATCCCCCTGACCGACGACGAGATCGCCGCCATGGGCGTGGAAAAGCGGGAGGTCATGGTGACCTACGAAATCGGCGACAACGTCCGTATCACCGACGGCGCACTGGAATCCTTCCTGGGTATCGTGGAAGAGATCGACGTGGAGCGCCAGAAGGTCCGTGTCGTTGTTTCCATGTTCGGCCGTGAGACTCCGGTCGAGCTGGATCTGGATCAGATCGAATCCATCTGATTCCCCCGTTGTACTTTGCGCAGAGGGCGCAAACGTGGGAGGAGCAAAGCTCCGTCCAACCACATTTGAAAATGGAGGTGCTCTAAGTGGCACAGAAAGTAACTGGATACGTAAAACTGCAGATTCCTGCCGGCAAGGCAACCCCTGCACCCCCTGTTGGCCCCGCTCTGGGTCAGCACGGCGTTAACATCGCAGCATTCACCAAGGAATTCAACGAGCGTACTAAGAACGATGTCGGCCTGATCATCCCCGTCGTCATCACCGTTTACGCTGACCGTTCCTTCACCTTTATCACCAAGACTCCCCCCGCAGCCGTCCTGATCAAGAAGGCTTGCAACATCGAGTCCGGCTCCGGCGTTCCCAACAAGGACAAGGTTGCTACCATCAGCAAGGAAGATGTCCGCAAGATCGCTGAGACCAAGATGCGCGACCTGAATGCAGCAAGCATCGAGGCCGCCATGAGCATGATCGCTGGTACCGCACGCTCCATGGGCGTTGTCGTCGGCGAGTAAGGCAGGAGGGTAGAAAGACATGTTTAGAGGTAAAAAGTATCAGGACAGCGCAAAGCAGATCGACAAGGCAAATCTGTATGACACCGCAGAGGCTTTCGATCTGATCGTCAAGACTGCTCCTGCAAAGTTCGATGAGACCGTTGAGCTGCACGTCAAGCTGGGCGTTGACTCCCGTCACGCTGACCAGCAGGTCCGCGGCGCTATCGTCCTGCCCCACGGCACTGGTAAGACCCCCCGCGTCCTGGTCTTCGCTAAGGGCGACAAGGCTGAGGCTGCTCTGGCAGCTGGCGCTGACTACGTCGGCGAGATGGATCTGGCTAACAAGATCCAGCAGGAGAACTGGTTCGAGTTCGACGTCGTTATCGCTTCCCCCGACATGATGAGCGTTGTCGGTCGTCTGGGTAAGGTTCTGGGCCCCAAGGGCCTGATGCCCTCCCCCAAGGCTGGTACCGTCACCCCCAACGTTGCCAACGCTGTTGCTGAGGCAAAGGCTGGTAAGGTCGAGTATCGTCTGGACAAGACCAACATCATCCACTGCCCCATCGGCAAGGTTTCCTTCGGCGCTGAGAAGCTGCAGGAGAACTTCACCGCTCTGATCGGTGCTATCATCAAGGCTAAGCCCGCTGCTGCAAAGGGCACCTACGTCAAGAGCTGCGTCGTGGCTTCCACCATGGGCCCCGGCATCAAGATCAACGGCGCAAAGCTGGGTTAATCCAAGCTCTCGTTCTGTTATCTTAAAAAGTTTTTATCACCATTTCCAGAAAGGTGCTTGACAGCACCTTTCTGGGGTGGTATAATATCAGTCGTGTTCAAAGACAGTAGGCATTGTAAGTCCTACCGAGAATGCAGTATAAGATGTTTTCTTTGTGCTGTTTTGCCGTCTTTGGATGCGCAAACAGCATTTTTCATATTCTGGAGGTGAAACACCATGCCTAACGCAAAGATCCTGTCTGAAAAGCAGGCTATCGTCGCTGAGCTGACCGAAAAGCTGCAGAACGCTTCTTCCGGCGTCCTGGTTGACTATAAGGGCATCACCGTTGCTGAGGACACCGCACTGCGTAACGAGTGCCGCACCAACGAGCTGGACTACGCAGTTGTCAAGAACACCCTGCTGCGCTTCGCAACCAAGAACGTTGGTCTGGAGGAGATGGATGAGGCCCTGAACGGCACCACCTCTCTGGCTCTGTCCAATGGTGATCCCATCGCTCCCATGCGTGTGATCAACAAGTTCGCTAAGCAGTTCAACGGCTCCAAGTTCGTCATCAAGGCCGGCTTCATGGACGGTAAGGTCCTGCCCCTGGATGAGATCATGGCTCTGGCTGAGCTGCCCGCTAAGGACGTCCTGCAGGCTCAGGTTCTGGGCACCATGCTGGCTCCCATCACCAGCCTGGCTATCGTCCTGAAGGCTATCGCCGACGAAAAGGGCGGCTTCGTGGAAAGAGAAGCTCCCGCTGCCGAGTAATTTCGGTAACCCATTTTTCAAAATTTATTTTTACACAAACATATTTTAGGAGGTAACTATCATGGCTTCTGAGAAGATTACTGCCCTCATCGAAGAGGTTAAGGCTCTGACTGTTCTGGAGCTGTCCGAGCTGGTTCACGCACTGGAGGACGAGTTCGGCGTTTCCGCTGCTGCTATGGCTGCTCCCGCTGCCGCTGCTGCTCCCGCTGCTGAGGAGAAGACCGAGTT
>JAFYPT010000133.1 GCA_017547425.1 Ruminiclostridium sp. | reverse complement strand
GGGGTCTTATGGTGTATAGTACTCCTTGCGCCTGAGGGGAATACCCCTTTCGCAGCACGCCCAGGTAGCTCAGTTGGTAGAGCAGCGGATTGAAAATCCGCGTGTCGCTGGTTCGATTCCGGCCCTGGGCACCATATTTGCGAGTGTAGCTCATCTGGTAGAGCGCCACCTTGCCAAGGTGGAGGTAGCGAGTTCGAGCCTCGTCACTCGCTCCAGAAATGAAAGACCACATCCGAAAGGATGTGGTTTTTTCATTTCTGGAACGGATTCGAGCCTCGTCACCGCAGTACGTTGGATGTGCCGTGTTTCTGCCTCTTAGAGAGCGGGCGGATATAGAATCCGCCCCTACGGCAGACCAACGAATACGTAGGGGCCGATTCCATATCGGCCCCTGTGGCAAACGTGGCGGGCGCATCATGATACGCCCCTACAACAGGATGGAGGATGTACACCCCCATTGACAACCCTGCCCATTTCCCGTATCCTAACCATATAATATAAGGAAAGAAGGCTGCGCTATGAAACCTGCCTCCGTCCCCGCCCAGGGCAATCCCCTGGGCACCGCCCCTCTGGGGCCTCTCATCTATAAATTCGCCGTGCCCTCCATCATCGCCATGCTGGTGGGCTCGGTTTACAACATCACCGACCAAATCTTCATCGGCCAGGTGGTTGGTATGCTGGGCAATGCCGCCACCAACGTGGTCTTCCCCCTGGTGGGCCTGTCCATTGCGGTCTCCCAGTGGGTGGGTGTGGGTTTGGCTGCCAACTTCAACCTCTCCCTGGGCGCCAAGCGGGAGGAGGATGCCAAAGCCTTTGTGGGCACCGGCCTGTCCCTGGTGACCCTGCTGGGCATTCTGTTCACTCTGCTGGTCCTCCTCTTTGAGACCCCCATCCTGCGCCTCTGCGGCGCCACCGAGTCCGTTCTGCCCTACGCCCAGGAGTATCTCTCCATCACCGTCTGGGGCATGCCCTTCGTGATTTTCGCCAACGGTGTCTACCCCGTCATCCGGGCCGACCGCAGCCCCAAAGTGGCCATGACCTCTTCCCTGGTGGGTGCCGTCCTGAACGTCTTCCTGGACTGGCTCTTTATGTTCCCCTTAGGGCTGGGCATCCGAGGTGCCGCCATCGCCACCGTCATCAGCCAGGTGGTCTCTTTCCTCATCTGCCTGCGCTACTTCCCCAAGTTTAAGGCCTTTCCCATTGAAAAGGCATCTCTGGGCATCCGCAAGGCCTTTGCCGCCCGGATCTTCAAGCTGGGCACCGCCAGCTTCTCCAACCACATGGTCATGACCCTGGTGAACGTGGTGCTGAACAACACCCTGGTCTACTACGGCGCCCTGTCCATCTACGGCAGCGACATCCCCCTGGCGGTGGCCGGTGTGGTGGGCAAGGTCAATGCCATCATGGTGTCCTTCGTGGTGGGTCTGGCCCACGGCTGTCAGCCCATCCTCAGCTTCAACATGGGGGCCAAAAACTACAGCCGGGTGAAGGGGACTTTTCAGCGGGCTGTGGGTGTGGCCCTGGTTTTCAGTTTCACCGCCTTCGCCCTCTTCCAGCTCTTCCCCCATGAGATCCTGTCCATCTTCGGTTCCGGCGACGCCCTCTACTACCAGTTTGGCGAGGACTACCTGCGGATCTACCTCTTCATGGTCTGCCTTTTCGGTGTCCAGCCCCTGGCAGTGAACTACTTTACCTCCATCGGCGACATGAAGCAGGGGACTTTCCTGTCCATTTCCCGTCAGGGCTTCCTGCTTCTGCCTCTACTCATCTTCCTGCCCCTGTTCCTGGGGCTGGACGGTGTTCTCTACGCCGGACCCATCGCCGACGGTCTGGCCGTCATCTTGTCCCTGGTCATGATGGCCCGCAGCTTCAAAAAGCTGGACCGTCTGGCCGCTGAAACCCAAAAGGAGGCTGCCCCATGAAGCTCTATATCAAAGAAAAGGTCTTTTCCTGGACCGATAAGTTCACCGTGAAGGACGAGTACGGCGAGGACCGCTATACCGCCCAGGGTGAGCTCGTCTCCATTGGTAAGAAGCTCCATGTCTACGACCGCTTCGGGGAGGAGGTCATCACCATCCGCCAGAAGGTGGTGAGTCTGCTGCCCCGGTATGACATCTATGTGCGAGGCCGGGAGTTCGGCCGATTGGTGAAGAAGATCACTCTCCTCCGCCACAAGTATGCCCTGGAAGGGGTGGGCTGGGAGATCGAAGGCAATTTCTATGGGCTGAACTTCTCTGCCACCCAGCATGGCCGGCCCATCTTCTCCATTGCCAAGGAGTGGATCAGCTGGGGGGACAGCTACGCCCTGGACATCCCCGACCCGGCTCTGGAGCTTCAGGCTCTGGCGGTGGTCCTGGCCATCGACTGCGCCAACGAGACGGGGGATAAAGCCTCCATCGGCCTGGACATTGCAGATATTTTCGATTGAGAACGCAAAACTCCCACGGCATATGCCGTGGGAGTTTTCTTATGCAAAAGGTCGTACCCGGAAGATGGCTCCCAGGCTCTCCGCCAGCTGGCGGCAGGCCTCGATCTCCGCTTCGCTCTTGTCGTAATCCACGATGGAGACCATGACCTTGGGGACGTATTTCCCCGCATCCCGTACGAAGTCCAGCATGGCCTGCCAGGCATTCTCCCCGGACCCGGGGCGGGTGAGACGGAGGTACTCCTCCTGGTTGGAACCGTTGAGAGACACGGAAACCGCATCCAGCCGCCCGGCCAGTTCCGGGGTGATGTCCCGGTGGTTCAGAAGGGAGCCATGGCCGTTGGTGTTCAGGCGGATGGGGGGACAGGTGTCCCCCAGTGCCTCATGGAACCGGTCACACAGCCAGAGCATGTCGTCCAGGCGGCAGGTGGGTTCCCCGTAGCCGCAGAAAACGATCTCCGGGTAGCCGGTGGGGTCCATGGCCAGAACGGTGTCCAGAACCTCCTGCCGGGTGGGTTCCCCATCCAGCCAGAGACCGCCCAGACCAGAACTCTCCTGGTCCCGGATGCAGAAGACGCACCGACAGTCGCACCGATTGGTCATGTTGATGTAGAGACTGCCGAAGTAGTCGTAGGCAATGACGTTGTTGGGGTTCATAGGCTCAGTCCTCAATGCCGAAGAGCCGCTTGCCGTTTTCCGTGGTGATGGTTTCCACTTCTTCCCGGGTCATGCCCTTGATTTCGGCGATGGTCTGGGCCATCCGGTAGACGTAGCGGGAGTCGCACCGTTTGCCCCGGAAGGGGGTGGGGGCCATGTAGGGAGCGTCGGTCTCCACCATGATGCGTTCGATGGGAACGGCAGCAATGACCTCAGGGGCCTTGCGGGCATTCTTGAAGGTGATGGTGCCGGTGAAGGACAGGTGCCAGCCCAGCTTGATGAGGGTCTTGGCATCCTCTGCGCTGCCGGAGTAGCAGTGGAAGACACCCCGGACCTTGGGGAACTCCTTCACGATGGACAGACAGTCGGCGTGGGCTTCCCGGTCGTGGACAATGACGGGCAGGTCCAGCTTCTCTGCCAGGGCCAGCTGGGCGCGAAAGACCTCCTTCTGGACGTCGTGGGGGACTTCCTTCCAGTAGTAGTCCAGGCCGATCTCGCCGATGGCCTTCACCTTGGGGTGGGCGGCCATTTCTTCGATCTGAGCCAGCCAGTCTTCCGGCAGGTTCAGGGCATCCTCGGGGTGGATACCGGCGGCGGCGTAGAGGTAGGGGTACTGTTCGGCCATCTCGATGCACCGGCGGGAGGACCACAGGTCGTTGCCGGGGCACAGGACCAGGCCGACCCCTTCCCCGGGCAGGGAGGAGAGGACTTCGTCCCGGTCCTCGTTGAAGGCAGAGGAGTAATAGTGGGCGTGGGTATCAAAGAGCATGGGTCAGTCCTCCTTTTTATGGGGCATTTCCATGGACCGATGCCAGGTGCCGCTGTTGCTCTCCTCCAGGTCCAGGATCTGCTGGGTGTCGGCATCCTGGAGGCGCAGGAGCTTTTCTGCCAGGATGCGGGAGAAGCCGGAGGTGAGGATGTTCTGGATGATGAAGTGCTCTACAGAGTCCTCCCGGGCCTCCTGGCCGTCTTCGGACAGCCCCAGGATCTCCTGGGCGGCGGAACGGGTCTGGGTGGTGTAGAACAGGGCGATGTCCTGGAGACGGTCAATGTAGCCGGTGTAGAACTTCTTGACCTCTTCCTCATCGGCGGTGATGGGCAACAGCTGCTGGATGCCGTTGATGCTGGTGCCCTGCTTCAGGGTGAAGATCATGATGAGGTAGGCGATGTGGATGCGGTAATACTTCCGCTTCTCCGGGGCGGGCATGACCTTCAGGCGGACGTAGTTGTTGATGGTTGTGGGGGTGACGGGCTTGTTTTTCTGGTCCTCCACGGGGATGAAGTCCAGGTACTGGCCCAGCAGGGCGATGACCTGGTCCATGTAAAGACCGATGTCGGGCAGCTCCTTCCAGGCGGGGAGCTTATAGTTGTTCAGGTAGTTCTCCCACCGCTGCAGCTTGTGGGCCACCAGTTCCTTGTCGTAGCTCATGCAATGCTCTCTTTCTATGAAAAAATTTCGTGGTTACGTTAAACGTGTGCGTGTTTATTTATTTTACCACAGACAGAGAGGGAGAACAACGGAAAATTGAAAAGAAATTTCCTTATATCTTGAGTTTGATATTAGATATGAGTGGTTGCTTTCGCCGCGGGTGCGGCGTACAAGCATTTTGGGCTTTGCCCAAAATCTTGGCTTCGGGCGGATTCACTTCGCCCGAAGCAGGTAAAATGACCGCAGGTCACCAAAAAAGAAAGTCCGCATCCTTGAGGATGCGGACTTCTTTTTTGGAGCAGGATACGGGAGTCGAACCCGCCTCACCAGCTTGGGAAGCTGGGGTAATACCGATATACCAATCCTGCGTGTTTGATTTTCAGTGTGGTCAGTATAGCACGGCCCGGTCTAAATTTCAAGGGGGAAGTTTTGTCGCATCCTGCCGCCCGGTCCCAAAGTCGCACCACCACTCTGCCCGTGCATAGAATGGGGTGGCAAGTGCCAGTATAAGATTAGGAGGTCATACCATGAGTGAAAGGGTCGTGCCTGGTCCCGTCCAGGACAGCTGCGGCATCCGGGAAGCCGTGTGTATCCATACCAGAAAGATTTTCGACAGCTGCCGGGATAAGGACTGCATTGAAGACCTGCGGGTCTATCCCACCCGGAACTCCCAGGCGGTCATTGACCGGGCCCTTAGCGTCCGGGGGGGCCGCGCGGAGCTTCTGCAGGCCTACATCGACGTGGAACCCGCCCCCTACAACAAGGGGTTCTTCCACGTGGACATCCGTTACTACTACCGCATCACCGCCGAGGCCTTCGTGGGTGGGGCCAGACCGGCGGAGATCAGCGGTCTGGCGGTCTTTGAAAAGCGGGTCCAGCTCTTCGGGGGTGAGCGGGGAGCCAAGGCCTTCTCCTCCCGGGATCTGCCGGTCACCGACTGCTGTGGCCGGACCAGTCTCCCGGAGGCCATCCTGGAGGTGGTGGACCCCATCGTCCTGAGTCTGAAGGTCCTGGAGGCCTGCGAGCCCTGTCTCTGCCCGCCTCCCTGTCCGCCCAACCCCTGCAATCCCTGCTGTCCCCCGCCGCCCCCGCCCTGCGGGTGCCTGCCGGAGAACGAGTTCATCGAGATCCCGCCCTGCATCAGCGCCTGTTTCGACTGCGACCTGACCTTCGAGTCCGGGGGCCGTCGGCTGTATGTGACCCTGGGCCAGTTCTCCATCGTCCGGCTGGAGCGGGACACCCACCTGCTCATCCCCATGTACGACTACTGCATGCCCACCCGGGAGTGCTGCACCGACCAGGAGGAGGGGGACAGCGATCCCTGTGAGATCTTCCGCCAGATCCGCTTCCCCGTGGGCGAGTTCTTCCCGGCAGGTCGGCCGGGGGAGGAGGACTGCCAGGAGAAGAATTGCTGCTGACCAGTCCCGGGAAATCCCCTCTTGTCCTTTCCCAAGAAATTTAGTATAATTATCCCATAGACAGTACACCAGAAAACAAGGAGGGCAGTCCCATGGGCCGTACCGGTTTTATTCGTGACCAACTGGATATCCGAATCCTGGTGCTCTACCTTATGTCCCGGGTGGCCGCCCCGGTGGACTTCGTCACCCTGGCCGACATGGCCTTCTGTGACGACGGCGTGACCTATTTTGAGTTCGCCGAAGCCGTCAGCCGCCTGGTGGAGCTGGAACAGCTCACCCTGGAGGATGGCCTCTATGCCATCACCGACCGGGGCCGTCAGAACAGCAGGATCTGCGAGGATCAGCTGGCCTTTTCCGTCCGCCGCCGGTGTGACCGGAACCTGGCCAAGGTCAACGGCGCCCTGCGGCGGGATGCCCAGGTCCGGGCGGAGATCCTGCCCAGAGAGGACGGGGGCGAGACCCTGCGCCTGATCCTGGACGACGACAAGGGCAACATCATGACCCTGGATATGCTGACGGTCTCTCCCGAGCAGTCCACCCTGCTGGCTGAGAAGTTCCGGGCCCAGCCGGAGAAGCTCTACAACGGCATCCTGCAGGTCCTCCTGGAGGAGACCAAAGAGCCCGACGAGGAAGAGTAAGCGAAATGAGAACACCCCTGACCGTGCGGTCAGGGGTGTTTTTGCGTATGGGAGGCTAACACCTCGTAGAGTTTCGCCACCGCTCGGCCTGTCAGTGTGCCCAACGGGCGCGCGCAACAGGCCGCAAACTCCATTGTCGGAAAAGACTTTGCCTTTTTCGACAGGTCAAAATAGGGGCGAAAACAGCCGCAGGATGGACCGTTTCAGCCGGTGGAGGAGATTTTTGGGCGCGCAGTCCTCCAGGGTCATCTCGTCGCATAGGGGGACGGTCTCCAGAAAATCGTCCCGGACGGAGATCACCGAGTCCGTCCCGCAGAGCCACACACCGTTCTCGAACTGGAGGCAAAAGCTCCGGTAGTCCAGGTTGCAGCTGCCCACCGAGGCGTAGAGGTCGTCGGCCACCACGGTCTTGCTGTGAAGAAAGCCCGGGGTGAACTCGTAGATCTGGACCCCCGCCTCCAGCAGGGAGGCGTAGTTGGACTGGGTCACCGCGAAGACCGCCTTCTTGTCCGGGATGCGAGGGGTCATGACCCGCACATCCACCCCGGACCGGGCGGCTGCGCGAAGGGCCGAGGTGATGGTCTCGTCCAAAATCAGATAGGGGGTGGTGAGGTAGAGGTAGTTCCTGGCCTTGGTGATCATCAGCAGGAGGAGGTCCTCACAGACCGTGTCCTCGGGGAAGGGGGTGTCCCCATAGGGGATCACCAACCCCTTGGGGTCTTCTGCCCTGGGCAGGTCCTGGGGCCGGAACCAGGGGTAGTCCGACTTTTCCTTTCGTCCATCGTCCCACATGGTCAGGAAACAGACCGTCAGGCTCCACACGGCCTCACCCCGCAGGAGGAGGGCGTTGTCCTTCCAATACCCGAACCGGGTCTTTCGGGCAATATACTCGTCGGCGATGTTCAGGCCGCTGACAAAGCCCGTCATCCCGTCGATGACACAGAGTTTCCGGTGGTCCCGGTTGTTCTGGTGGATGGACAGGATGGGCAGGAAGGGGTGGAAGGGACGGCAGTGGATGCCTATGGCTTCCAGGGTCTCGTGGTAGTCGGCATCCAGAGTGTTGGCCGAGCCGATGCCGTCGTAGATTACCCGGATCTCCACCCCCTGGGTTGCCTTTTCCTTCAAAATATCCAGAATCTCATCCCACATGGAGCCCTCGGCAATGATGAAGTACTCCAGGAAGATATACCGGCGGGCTTTGCTCAGTTCCTCCAGAAAGACCGGGAAGAAGGCCTCACCTGTGGAGAAGTACCGGGTCTCGGTGTTTCTGTAGGCAGGACAGAGGGCGGAGTTTTGCAGATACCAGGCCTGCTGGGCGGCGTCGGGGCCATAGGGCAGGAAGTCCAGGTTGTCCAGAGTGGGGATCAGTTCCTGCTGATAGACCTTTATGGCATCCTTCCGGCGGAACTGGGGCTTGCGCCCGCCCCCCAGGAAGATATACATGAGGCCGCCCACCACGGGGACCAGAAGGATGGGGACGATCCAGGCCACCTTGTAGGCCAGCTTGTTCCGGCGGGTGGCGATGAAGAGGGCCACCAGAACACTCACCACCACGCAGACCCAGTAGAAAAAGACAAAGTACTGGTTGAAGAAGTGGACCACGCCCAGCACCAGACCGATCTGGAGGAGGATACTGAGGACCACCCAGAAAGTCCGCTGGTGGTGGGGGGTGAAGGCGGAAAAGAGTTTCATAGCGTACTCCTTTGGGAAAAGGGACTGCTGCAGAATGCAGCAGTCCCTTTTTTCATTTCAGCACCACGTTTTCCTCGCCCAGGTACTCTTTCAGCTCCTGGAGGAGGGCATCGTGGAGGAGGCATCGGGCCCCCAGACGGCGCTTGGTGTCGGCGAAGTAGAGGACGGCCTGACTCTCCCCGGGGAACATGGTGAAGAGGTTCTTCACCCGGCGGAGACGAGGGGTGTCCTCCGTGTCGAAGCGGAGGTAGAGCCGCCCCGACTGGACCTGAGCAGGTCGGACGGGAGGCTGGTTGGGGTCGATGGGGGCATTGGGCAGCTGGTGGAGGGGAAGGACCCGGTCGCACATGAGCTGGGGGGCCTTCTCGTCCCGGACGGAGATCCGGCCCATGGCCAGGATGGGCATGTTCACCTGGAGGTAGCTGCCGCTCTCCTCCAGTACCCGGGAGAAGGCCAGCATCTCGATGGAGCCGGTGTCGTCCTCCATGGTCACATAGGCCATGAGGGAGTTGTTCTTGGTGGTCTTGGTCTTGGAGGCGGACACCACGCCTGCCAAGGTGATCTTCTGACCGTCCTGGAAGTGGGTGGGGCCGTCGGCCTGGGCGAAGTCCTCCAGCATGATGCCGATGGACACGGCCCCCTGGTTCCGGGCGGTCTCCCGGTAGGCGTCCATGGGGTGACCGGAGAGGTAGAGGCCGGTGACCTCCTTCTCCATGGTCATGAGCTCCTGGGGGGTGAACTCCGGCAGGTTTTTCAGCACCAGCTCCACGGGGGTGTCGGCGGTGTCGGAACCCATGGAGAAGAGGTCGAACTGACCCTCCAGGTTTTTCCGCTTGTTCCGGGCCAGGCTGTCCAGATGCTGCTCGTAGGCATCCAGCAGCTGGGACCGCTTGATTCCCATGGAGTCAAAGGCGCCGGCCCGGATGAGGCTCTCCAGGACCCGCTTGTTCAGGTCCTGGTCCAGCATCCGCTGGCAGAAGTCCGGGAAGGACCGGAAGGGGCCGTTGGTCTCACGCTCGGCCAGGACAGCCCCGGTGAAGCCCCGGCCAACCCCCTTCAGGGCGGCCAGACCGAAGCGGATGTCCTGACCCGCCACGGTGAAGTGGGGACCGGACTGGTTGATGTCAGGGGGCAGGAGCCGGATGCCCATGGAACGGCACTCTGCAATATACTCTGCGATCTTGCCCTGGGAGTCCAGAACGGAGGTCAGCAGGGCGGCCATGTACTCTCTGGGGTAGTGGCACTTGAACCAGGCGGTCTGATAGGCCACGATGGCGTAGCACACGGCGTGGGCTTTGTTGAAGGCGTAGTTGG
>JAFYPT010000132.1 GCA_017547425.1 Ruminiclostridium sp. | reverse complement strand
CACCCACCAGGGGGCCCAGACCATCCGCCAGAAAATCTCCAACCTCTCCCAGGCCACCCGTCAGGCGGGCCAGCTTCGGGAGGCCATCCGCCGCCTGGGCCATGTGAACCTGGGGGCTGTGGAGGAGTTCCAGCGGGTGGAAGAGCGTTACCACTACCTAAACGACCAGAAAACCGACGTGGAGACCGCCCAGCGGGAGCTGGAGGTCATCATCCAGGGCATCACGGAAGAGATGCGGGAGATCTTCCTGCGAGAGTTCCGCCGCATTCAGGAGGCCTTTGCCCAGACCTTCACCGACCTTTTCGGGGGCGGGCAGGGGGCTTTGGCCCTGGAGGACGAGAAAGAGGTCCTCACCTGCGGCATTGACATCCGGGTCCAGCCCCCGGGCAAGACCCTGCGGACCATCAGCCTCCTCTCCGGCGGCGAGCGGGCCTTGGTGGCCATCGCTCTGTACTTTGCCATCCTTCAGGTCCATCCCACCCCCTTCTGCGTGATGGACGAGATCGAGGCGGCTCTGGACGAGTCAAACGGTGCCCGGTTCATCCGCTACCTGCGGGCCATGGGCCACAGCACCCAGTTTATTTTTATCACCCACCGGCGGGAGACCATGGAGGCCGCCGACCTGCTCTACGGCGTCACCATGGAACGCCAGGGTGTCAGCAAGATCTTAAAGCTGGACCTGAAGCAGGCGGAGGAACTGCTCCAGACTCCCACGAAACCATAACGACAGGAGGACACCCCTTATGGGACTGTTCAATAAAATCAAGAAGTTAAACATTTTCTCCGGCTTCTTCTCTGTGGACGAGGACTTCTTCGAGGAACTGGAAGAGAACCTCATCCTCTCCGACATGGGCATGGACACCACCATGGAAGCCGTGGAAGAGCTCCGTGACCGGGTCAAGGAGCGGAAGATCAAGGAGCCCGAGGAGGTCAAGGCCTGCCTGCGGGAGATCCTGGTGGAGATGCTGGACGTGGGCGACACCAGCCTGCATCTGGAGGAGAAGCCCGCCGTCATCCTGATGATCGGTGTCAACGGCGTGGGCAAGACCACCACCATCGGCAAGCTGGCCAACGTCCTGAAGAAGGAGGGTAACCGGGTCCTGCTGGCCGCCGGTGACACCTTCCGTGCCGCCGCTGCCGACCAGCTGACCATCTGGGCCGACCGGGCCAAGGTGGACATCATCAAGCACGGGGAGGGCTCCGACCCTGCCGCCGTGGTCTTTGATGCCATGAACGCTGCCCGGGCCAGAAAGTCCGACGTGGTCCTGGTGGACACCGCCGGCCGTCTCCACAACAAGCAGAACCTGATGAACGAACTGAACAAGATCAGCCGTGTCATCGACCGGGAGGGCAATACCTCCTCCAAGGAAGTTCTGCTGGTGCTGGATGCTACCACTGGCCAGAACGGCCTCATCCAGGCCAAGCAGTTCGGCGAGAGCGCCGGCATCACCGGCATCGTCCTGACCAAGCTGGACGGCACCGCCAAGGGCGGCATCGTCCTGGCCATTGCCAAGGAACTTGGCGTTCCTGTGAAGTATGTGGGCCTGGGCGAGGGCATCGACGACCTGCAGCCCTTCGATCCCGTGGCCTTTGCAGAAGCATTAGTCTAACGAAAAGAGGGAATTGTTATGTCTCGTATTGACGGTCGTAAGAACGACGAACTTCGTCCCGTAGAAATTATCCCTAACATCAATAAATTTGCCGAGGGCTCCTGCCTGATCCGCTGCGGCAACACCCAGGTCCTGTGCACCGCCAGCGTGGAGGACCGTACCCCGCCCCACGTCCCCATGGGCGAGGGCTGGGTCACCGCTGAGTACTCCATGCTCCCCCGTGCCAACCGGGAGCGCAGCCGGAGAGACATCTCCAAGCTGAAGCTCTCTCCCCGTTCCGCTGAGATCCAGCGGCTGGTGGGCCGTGCCCTCCGTGCCGCGGTGGACATGAAGAAGCTGGGCGAGCGGGCCATCACCATCGACTGCGACGTCCTCCAGGGCGACGGCGGTACCCGTACTGCTTCCGTCACCGGCGGCTACGTGGCCCTGTGTCTGGCCATCCGCAAGCTGATGGAAGAGGGTGAAATTCGGGAGAACCCCATCCTCACCCCCGTGGCCGCCATTTCCGCCGGCATCGTGGAGGATGAAGCCCTGCTGGACCTGTGCTACGAGGAGGACTCCTCTGCCCAGGTGGACCTGAACTGCGTCATGACCGGCGACGGTCAGCTGGTGGAGATCCAGGGCACCGGTGAGGGCCGTGCCTTTACCATCGCCGAGCAGCAGGAGCTGGTGAAGCTCTGTGCCAAGGGTATCCGGGAACTCAACGAGATCCAGAAGGAAGTTCTGGGGGGTAAGGTCCGATGAAAGCTGTCCTTGCCAGCAACAACAAGAAAAAGATGGTGGAGATGCGTGCCATCCTGGGGGAACTGGGCGTAGAAGTCCTGTCCCAGGCCGACGTGGGCGTGTCCATCGAGCCGGAAGAAAACGGCACCACCTTTGAAGAAAACTCCCGCATCAAGGCCGTGGCCATCATGGAAGCCACCGGCCTGCCTGCCATTGCTGATGATTCCGGCCTGGTGGTGGATGCTCTGGACGGGGCACCCGGCGTGTACTCTGCCCGCTACGGCGGCGAGGGCCTGGACGACACTGGCCGCTGGCAGCTGCTGCTGAAGAACATGGAGGGCAAGGAAAACCGTGCCTGCAAGTTCGTCAGCGTCATCTGCTGCGCCTTCCCAGACGGCACCCAGCTCATGGCCCGTGGCGAAGTCCACGGCGTGGTGGCCCAGGGGCCCAGTGGTGAGGGCGGCTTCGGCTATGACCCCATCTTCTGGCTGCCGGACCAGAACAAATCCATGGCAGAACTGACGGCCGAAGAAAAAAATAAAATCTCCCACAGAGGCAACGCCCTGCGGGTATTCAAAAAAGAATTGGAGAAGAAACTCAATGGAACTGACCAGTAAGCAGAGAGCACAGCTGCGGGCCATGGCCAACAGCCTGGAGCCCATCGTGATCATCGGTAAGGACGGCATCGGCGAGAACCTGGTGAAGCAGGCCAACGATGCTCTGGAGGCCCGGGAACTCATCAAGTGCAGAGTTCTGGAAACCTCTATGTACACCGCCAAGGAAGCCTGCCAGGAGCTGGGCAAGCTCACCCGCAGTGAGGGTGTCCAGGTCATCGGCACCAAGTTCGTCCTGTACCGTGAGAGCCACAAGCCCGGCAAGACCGACAAGATCGTCCTGGTGAAGGACAAGAAGAAGCCCGTTAAGAAGTAAAGAAGGAAGAATTCAACCACTGCGCTGTTTTATACTGCGCGTCCGTAAAAAGGAGCAGGTGAAAACGACGTGAAAATTGGAATCTACGGCGGCACCTTTGACCCGCCCCATCTTGGACATATGGAGGCCGCCCGGACTGCCATGGAGCAGCTGGGGCTGGACCGCCTCATCATCATTCCCGACCGGGAACCCCCTCACAAGAGCCTGTCGGAGGGGTCTGCCACCCCTCAGCAGCGCCTGGAAATGGCCCGCCTCATGGCCGATGGCCTGGGCCCCCGGGCGGAAGCCTCGGACCTGGAACTGAAGCGGGAGGGTAAGAGCTACACCGCCGACACGGTGGAAGAACTCCACGAGATGTTCCCGGAGGACGAGCTGTGGCTCCTCATGGGCACGGATATGTTCCTGACCCTCCAGAACTGGTATCAGCCCGAGCGCATCTTCCAGTACGCCGGTGTGGCGGCCTTCTCCCGGAACCATGACGACACCGACGAGATGTTCCAGGAGCAGAAGGCCTTCCTGGAAGAGAAGTTCCAGGCCCGGAGCACCGTGGTGAAGCTCCCGGAGATCCGGGAGATCGCCTCCCGTGACCTGCGGCGGATGCTGGCCAGCGAGTGGACCGGCGGTAACGTGGACCCCGCCCAGTATCTGTGGGAGCCGGTCTACGGTTACATCCTGAAGGAGGGGCTCTTCGGCACCCAGGCAGACCTGAAAAACCTGAGCGACAAGCACCTGCGTGCGGTGTCTTACTCCATGGTAAGAGCCAAGCGACTGGCCCACATCCGGGGTACCGAGGAGACCGCCGTGGCTCTGGCCAAGTACTGGGGCGTAGACCCCGACAAGGCCCGCCGTGCCGGTATCCTCCACGACTGCACCAAGTACTGGGAACTGGAACCCTCGGTGGCATGCTGCCAGAAGTATGGCATCGAGATGGACGAGCTGGAGATCCAGTCCCCCAAGCTCCTCCACTCCAAGACCGGCTCTGCCGTGGCCAAGCACATCTTTGGTGAGCCCGACGACGTGGTCCAGGCCATCTTCTGCCACACCACCGGCAAGCCCGGCATGACCACCTTTGACAAGATCCTCTACCTGGCCGACTACATGGAGCCCAACCGGGACTTCGACGGGGTGGAGGAAATGCGCCGCCTGGTCTTTGAGGACCTGGACAAGGCCATGATCCTGGGCCTGGAGATGAACGTGGAAGACCTGACCCAGCGTGGGGTCCCCATCCATAAGAACACCCAGGGAACCCTGGATGAGCTGAGGGGGCGGTCCCAGTGAAGGGACGCCGCCTTTCCGAAGAGGAACGCCGCCAGCGGGAAAAGGAAGAACGCTCCCGCCAGCGGATCCTGGATCAGGCCTACCGGGAGGCAGAGCGGGCGGTCTATGCCCGGGTCTACCAGGACGAGTACGACTATCCCCAGGATTTTCGGGAGCCCAGAGACCGGGTCTATGAGGAACGCCCCCGGCGGCCTCGTCCTCTGGACAGCGACACCATTCCTCGTCGCGTGGAGATGGAAGACACCATTCTCCATCGGTTAGAGGAGCCCATCCCCCAGAAGGAGCCGGCCCGACAGCCCCCGCCCACCAACCGTCGGCCCGAGGACATTCCACCCATCAAAAAGAAGAAGGGGATGAAGCGGAAGATCATCCTGTCCGTTCTGATCCTCCTGGCTTTTCTGCTGGTGGTGGGTCTGGCGGTCCACGCCATCTTCGTCCGGGCACCTGACCTGGACAAGGCCGAGAGCCAGGGAGAGGGGACCCACCCCGCCCTCCTGGAAGCAGGCCGACGGGAGGATGTCTACACCTTCCTGCTGGTGGGACGGGACGACGCCGGCGGTGGAAACACCGACACCATCATGGTGGGCTGCTACGACGTCCCCAACGATCAGCTGGACGTGCTGAGCATCTACCGGGACACCCTGGTGGATGTGCCCTGGGAGATCAAAAAGGTCAACTCGGTGTACAACCATCTGGGCATCGAGGGGCTTCTGGAAGAGGTCCGGGACCTCATCGGCTACACCCCCGACTACTACTTTGTTCTGGAACTGGACATTGTGGAGGAATTGGTGGATGCCATGGGCGGCGTGGATTATGACGTGCCCTATGACATGCATTACGACGACCCCACCCAGGACCTGCACATCCACTACGATGCGGGTATGCAGCACCTGACCGGCGCCGATGCGGTGAAGGTTCTCCGCTGGCGGAAGAACAACAGCGGCCCCAGCATTTCCGTGGGCGATGTGGGCCGTGTGGAAGTGCAGCAGAGCTTTATGAAGGCCATGGTCAGTCAGGCCCTGAGCTTCAGCACCCTGACCAACATCAAGGAAATTGCTGAGATCGTGGACACCAAGCTGGACAGCAACCTAACCTACGGTGAGATGGTCTGGTTCGGCGAACACGCCCTCTTCCTGGGCGAAGACGGCGCCCGGTTCCACAGCCTACCCGGTGACTACACCGGAAGACTCTGGAGCCAAACCTATCAGAACTACCAGTCCTACGTCTTTGTCAACGACGGAGCGCTGTTAGACATCATAAACAACCATATGAACCCCTACACCACGGCCATTACCTCGGACATGCAGCACGTGATTTACGGCACCACCGTGAACAATCTGCCCACCACCGAGGACACGGCGGTTGGATGAAAAAACAAGGATGGAAGGGCGAAAGCCCCCATCGGAAAGGAAGATAGCATGACACCCAAAGAGATGGCGATGGCTATTGCAAAAGCAGTAGACAGCAAGAAGGGCAAGGACATCCTGGTCCTGGAGACCGACGGCGTCACCAGCCTGTGCGACTACTTTGTCCTGTGCTCCGGCTCCTCTGCTCCCCAGCTGAAGGCTCTGGGCGACGCAGCCGAGAAGGCCATGAAGGACAACGACATCGTTCCCCACCACATTGAAGGTCACCGTGGCGGTACCTGGATCCTCCAGGACTATGGCGACGTGGTGGTTCACCTGTTCTCCGAGGAGGCCCGTGAGTTCTATGACCTGGACCGCCTGTGGCAGGACGCCAAGACTGTGGACCTGAGCGAGATTCTGGTCCCCGAAAACGGCTGAGATAAACAAAATTTCTAGGAAAGCGTGATAACATTGAAGTACGAGTTTAACCGCATCGAGAAGAAGTGGCAGGACCGTTGGACCCAGGAGAACATCTATCACACTCCCAATTCCAGCGACAAGCCCAAGTTCTACGGCCTGGTGGAGTTCCCCTATCCCTCCGGCCACGGCCTGCACGTGGGCCACGCCCGCCCCTACACCGCTATGGACGTGGTGGCAAGAAAGCGCCGCATGGACGGCTACAACGTGCTGTTCCCCATGGGCTATGACGCTTTCGGTCTGCCCACCGAGAACTTCGCCATCCAGAACCACATCCACCCTGCAAAGGTCACCGAGCAGAACATCGCAAACTTCACCAAGCAGCTCCAGATGCTGGGCTACTCCTTCGACTGGGACCGTGTGGTGGACACCACTGACCCCGGCTACTACAAGTGGACCCAGTGGATCTTCCTGCAGCTGTTCAAGAAGGGCCTGGCTTACAAGACCTCCATGCCCGTGAACTGGTGCACCTCCTGCAAGTGCGTCCTGGCCAACGAAGAAGTGGTCAACGGCGGCTGCGAGCGCTGCGGCTCTGAGGTCATCCGCAAGGAGAAGAGCCAGTGGATGCTGAAGATCACCGAGTACGCCCAGCGCCTCATCGACGACCTGGACGACGTGGACTTCATCGAGCGCGTCAAGACCCAGCAGAAGAACTGGATCGGCCGCTCCACCGGTGCGGAAGTCACCTTTAAGACCACCCAGGGCGATGACCTGGTGGTTTACACCACCCGCCCCGACACCCTGTTCGGCGCCACCTACATGGTCCTGTCCCCCGAGCACCCCTACATCAACCAGTGGAAGGACGTCCTGGGTAACTGGGATGAGGTCACCGCTTATGTGGAGGCTGCTGCCCGCAAGTCCGACTTCGAGCGTACCGAGCTGGTCAAGGAAAAGACCGGCGTGAAGCTGGAAGGCGTCCGCGGCATCAATCCCGTCAACGGCAAGGAGATCCCCATCTTCATCTCCGACTACGTCCTGGTGTCCTACGGCACCGGCGCCATCATGGCAGTTCCTGCCCACGACGACCGTGACTGGGAGTTTGCCAAGAAGTTCGGCTGCGAGATCATCGAGGTGGTCAAGGGCGGTGACGTGGAGAAGGAAGCCTTCACCCTGAAGGACGACACCGGCATCATGGTCAACTCCGACTTCCTGAACGGCATGACCGTTAAGGATGCCATCCCCGTCATCACCGAGTGGCTGACCAAGGAAGGCATCGGCCACCAGAAGGTCAACTACAAGCTCCGTGACTGGGTCTTCTCCCGTCAGCGTTACTGGGGCGAGCCCATTCCCCTGGTGAACTGCGAGAAGTGCGGCTGGGTTGCCCTGCCTGAGGAGCAGCTGCCCCTGCTGCTGCCCGAGGTGGAGAGCTACGAGCCCACCGACACCGGTGAGTCCCCCCTGGCTCCCATGACCGACTGGGTCAACACCACCTGCCCCTGCTGTGGCGGCCCCGCTAAGCGCGAGACCGACACCATGCCTCAGTGGGCCGGTTCCTCCTGGTACTTCCTGCGCTACATGGATCCCAAGAACACCGAGGCTCTGGCTTCTAAGGAAGCTCTGGAGTATTGGGGCCAGGTGGACTGGTACAACGGCGGCATGGAGCACACCACCCTGCACCTGCTGTACTCCCGCTTCTGGCACAAGTTCCTGTATGACATCGGCGTGGTCCCCTTCGCTGAGCCCTACAAGAAGCGCACCAGCCACGGCATGATCCTGGGCGAGGGCGGCGAGAAGATGTCCAAGTCCCGCGGCAACGTGGTCAACCCCAACGACGTCATCGCTCAGTACGGCGCAGACACCATGCGTATGTACATCATGTTCATCGGCGACTTCGAGAAGGCTGCTGCCTGGTCTGACAACGCCGTCAAGGGCTGCAAGCGCTTCCTGGATCGCATCTGGAACCTGGCTGAGAACGTGGCCGAGGGCGACGAGTACTCCAAGGACAACGAAGCTCTGGTCCACAAGACCATCAAGAAGGTCTCCGACGACATCGAGAACATGAAGTTCAACACCGGCATCGCAGCCCTCATGACTCTGACCAACCAGTTCTACGACAAGGGCGTGAACAAGGCTGAGTTCAAGACCATGCTGCAGATGATCTCTCCCTTCGCTCCTCACATGGCTGACGAGCTGTGGGAGCAGTTCGGCTTCGAGGGCTACGCCTCCACCGCATCCTGGCCTGTCTACGACGAGAGCAAGACCATTGCCTCCGAGGTCACCATCGCAGTCCAGGTGGGCGGCAAGCTGAAGTCCACCGTCACCGTTCCCATGGGCAGCGAGGAAGCTGCCGTCATGGAGATCGTCACCGCCGACAGCAAGATCGCCAAGCTCATGGAAGGCAAGGAGATCGTGAAGGTCATCCACGTGCCCAACAAGTTGGTGAACCTGATTCTCAAGCCCAAGGCTTAAAAGAGGGAAATTCGTAAAGATTTCTCTTGACAATACGGTGTAGATTGCATATAATATCACTGTTAAAGCCATATATTAACGATGGCCCTTTTGGTGCGTGAGAGCAACTCACCACTTCGGAGGGAGGGAAAACGAATGTCTGAAATCCACGTGAGAGAAAATGAATCTCTGGAAAGCGCTCTGAAGCGGTTTAAGCGTAGCTGTGCCAAGTCCGGCGTCCTGGCCGAGGTCCGTAAGAGAGAGCACTATGAGAGCCCCAGCGTGAAGCGCCGCAAGAAGTCTGAGGCCGCTCGTAAGAACCGTAAAAAGTACTATTAATGAGCATAAAAGACCTGCCGTTTAACGGCAGGTCTTTTTTATGCCCTGAAAATTTCCTTGTAGATATCTTCGATCTCCGGATACACCCAGAAGAACCGCTGGATGCCCAGGGAGAGGGCCAGGTCCCGTTTCTTTTTCAGAGTCTCCCCATCATCAAACAGCACGAAGTGGGCCCCGGTGTCCCGGCTCATGTAAGTAAAGTACCGGGCGCACAGTTGGGGAGAGAAGAAGACCCTTGGCTCCAACCGTTCCATCCGCTGATGAAGCTCCTCCTGAGAGATGGGCCGCCCCTGGCCGTCGGGGGAGGGGAGAAAGAAATCCCGGCAGGTTCGGTGGAGGCTCAGGGTCAGCCGCTGAGGGCCGTAGGCCTCTGCCGCCTCCCGGAGCCTGCCCTCCAGAGAACCCCCGGAGATAGCCGAGGAGAGGTAGAGCAGGGCCCGCTGGCTGTAGGCGCTGTATGTTTCCGGCAGAAAGAGACCCTTCCGTGCCTTGGCCAGTCCCTCGTCCAGCTCCCGGATGAGCCGGGCCAGGTAGGGAGTGGGCGGGGTCTCCAGGTCCAGGATGACCCCCAGAAAGCCCCCTTTGGCGCAACGGGTCAGGATCTCCCGGACAGTCTGCCCGGGGGCTGTGCCGTGTTCCGGGGCCTCCGGGACCCCAATCAGCATAAGGTCGCCCTGCCCGTTCCCGGCTTGCACCAGACGACCCTGCCGGTCCAGCTGATAGGCCATGTGGGCCAGGGGCAGCCCCAGAGCCTGGGCCTGGGCGACCTGGTGAGGCGGCGTGAGAAGATACTGCTTCATGAAAGGTTCCCCCTTGTTCATCGTGGTGCTTGCGTGTATAATGTTTGTGTTCCAATCAACCTATGCGGCCTTTGGGCCTGATAGAAGGAGAACCTGTGAATTTAGTACCTGATTATCTGTTTGACAGCATTTATGATATTGATATCGAGCGTCTTAGGGCCAGAGGGGTCACCCTCCTGCTGGCCGACCTGGACAACACCCTGATCCCCTATTCCCAAAAGCTGCCCACCGATGACATCCGGGCCTGGCGGGACCGGCTCCACGCCGCCGGGATCACCCTGTTCATCCTCTCCAACAGCCGAAAGCCCGGCCGGGCTAAGCGGTTCGCTGAGGCTCTGGAAGTCCCCTACATGGGCCACGCCGGCAAGCCCAAGCCCGGCGGGTTCAAGCGGGCTATGGCCCAGATGAAGCGAAAGCCACAGGAAACCGCCATCGTGGGCGACCAGATTTTTACCGACATCTGGGGGGGCAACAACGCCGGGGTGATGACCCTCATGGTGAAGCCCATTGAGTTTGGCACCCTCTTCCGCCGTGCCCGGTACGGGGTGGAGACCCCCTTCCGCACCCGGGCCAAGGAGGGAGGGACCCTGTGAGAGCCAAGTTCGGCACCGCCGGGAACCCGGACAACTTTACCCTGGAGGGGTTCAAGAAATCCAAGGATATGCCCCTGTGGCTGAAGGGCAAGGGCCTGGACGCCTATGAGTACCAGTGCGGCAAGGGGGTCAACGTGGGGGAGGCCACCGCCCGGGAGATCGGCCACCAGGCCGCCCAGGCGGGAATCGCCCTGTCCCTCCACGCCCCCTACTTTGTAAATCCCGCCAACCCTGACCCGGAAAGCCAGGAGAAGACCGCCGGATACGTCCTGGCGGCCTGTCAGGTGGCCCGGTGGATGGGGGCAGGCCGGGTGGTCATCCACACAGGAGCTCTGCAAAAGCGCAGCCGGGAGGCCGCTCTGGCCACGGCAAAAGAGTCCTTCCGTATGCTCCGCCGCCGATGTGATGACGAGGGCTATGGGGATATCCTCCTCTGCCCGGAAACCATGGGCAAGATCAACCAGCTGGGGGACCTGGAGGAGGTCCTGGAACTCTCCAACGTGTGCGAAGGGCTCCTGCCCTGCGTGGACTTCGGCCACCTCTACGCCCGCTCTCTGGGCCTTCTGGAGGGGCAGGAGGAGACGGCCAGGATGCTGGACCGGATGGAAGAGGTGCTGGGCCTGGAACGGGCCAAGGTCTTCCACAGTCACTTCTCCATGATCGAGTTCACCCCCAAGGGTGGCGAGTCCAAGCACCTGACCTTCGGACAGGATGATTTTGGCCCCGACTACCGGCCTCTCTGCCGGGAATTGGCCCGCCGGGGCTGGGCGCCTACCATCATCTGCGAGAGTGCGGGCACACAGGACGTAGATGCGTTGGTGATGAAAAAACAGTATCTGGCCGATTTGGAGGCCCTTTGAAGAATTTCTCCCCGAAAGTACAAACCGGATTTTCAGAAAAGCATTGCAAAAAAGGTCAAGGTATTGTACAATAATAGGGCTTATATGAGTGAAAAACCAATTTTGTTTGGAGGATGAATACTATGATTTCTGCAGGCGATTTTCGCAATGGTATGACCTTTGAGATGGACGGCCAGGTCATGCAGGTTATCGAGTTCCAGCATGTTAAGCCTGGTAAGGGCGCAGCTTTCGTGCGTACCAAGATGAAGAACGTCATCACCGGTTCCGTCACCGAAACTTCTTTCAACCCCACCGCTAAGTTCGAGAACGCTTACGTGGAAAAGAAGGACATGCAGTACAGCTACAACGACGGCGACCTGTACTACTTCATGGACCAGGAGAGCTTCGACATGATCCCCATCGCTCCCGAACTGCTGGGCGACAGCTTCCGCTTCGTGAAGGAAGAGATGATCTGCAAGATCTCCAGCTACAAGGGCAAGATCTTCTCCGTCGAGCCCCCCACCTTCGTTGACCTGGAGGTCACCGAGACCGACCCCGGCTTCAAGGGCGACACCGCTACCAACGTGACCAAGCCCGCTACCCTGGAGACCGGCGCTGAGATCAAGGTTCCCCTGTTCATCAACGTGGGCGACAAGATCCGTGTTGACACCCGTTCCGGCGAGTACCTGGAGCGCGCAAAGGGCTAATCCTTAGAATTTTTGACAGGCTCGATAGGCGCAATGGCCTGTCGGGCCTGTTCTGCATTCCGACACTATCATTTCAGAAAGGAATACTGCTATGACTATGACCATCACCGAGAAGGTTGCATACCTGAAGGGCCTGGCTGACGGCCTGGATCTGGACAAGGACCCCTCCAAGGAGGGTAAGCTCATCTCCAAGATCATCGACATCCTGGAAGACATCGGCCTGGCCGTTGAGGACCTGGAAGAGGAAGTGGAAGCCATCGACGAAGAGCTGGAAGCTATGTCCGAGGACCTGGCTGACGTGGAAGACATGATCTTCGAAGACTACGACGACGAAGATGACGATGAGGATGACGACGACGAGGAGTTTGACTTCGCTGACCTGGGCGACGACTTCTTCGAGATCGAGTGCCCCGAGTGCGGCGAGGATCTGGTCATCGACGAGAGCATCTTCGACGTGGGTGAGATCGGCTGCCCCAACTGCGGCAACAAGTTCGCTCTGGACCTGGTTGACGAGGAAGAGGAAGACGAGGACTAAGTTCCTGTG
>JAFYPT010000131.1 GCA_017547425.1 Ruminiclostridium sp. | reverse complement strand
CTGGAGACCCTGAATCTGGAAAGGGGGTCCAAGAAGCGTTGAGTACCGAAGAATCCAAGTCTCCCGAGAGCCAGTCTCAGGAGAAGCAGGGGACGGTCAACCACCTGCCCCCTAAGTTTTCCAACAAGCGGTCCAAGCCCGTGACGGTCTACCTGACCGTCCTCTTCGTGGTGGCCCTTCTGCTGCTGGTCATGTCCTTCTTCATGCAGCAGCGCAGCCACCAGGCCCTGGAAGACCTGACATCCTCCATGGAGGAGAGCCAGACGGTTGCCACCCTGCAGATGGACAACCAGCGCCTTCAGTATGAGCTGGAGCAGGCCCAGAACACCATCGCCCAGATGGAGGAGGACCGGGCCGCCCTGGAGAGAAAGAGGGACGAGCTGGGAATGCAGGCCCAGGCTCTGGACTGGCTCCGCCTCATTGAGGAAGCCGTCCGCACCTCTTATGGCGAAGCCAAGGAACTGGTGGACCAGTTCGAGGAGAGCGGGTTGGTGGATGACCTTCCCAGTCAGTCTGTGGTGGAAGGAAAAGAATCCCCCGCTGACACCTACAAGAACATTTACGCTATGCTTTACTAAGAGCATTTGTTTCACGTGAAACATCAACCCAAGAGAACACCAAAACAAGGAGAGAAACACCATGCTGGACATCAAGAGAATTAAAGAAGATCCCGATAAGGTCAAGGCCGGTTTCCGTGCCAAGGAAATCGAGTGCGAAGCAGAAGTGGACCGCATCCTGGAACTGGACAAGGAGCGCCGTGAGATCATCTTCAACGTGGAGCAGATGAAGGCCGAGCAGAACAAGGTTTCCAAGGCCATCCCCCAGATGAAGAAGAACGGCGAGGACACCGCTCCCATCTTCGCCCGCATGTCTGAGCTGAAGAGCGAGATCGCTGCCAGCGACGAGAAGCTGCGCACCGTGGAGGCTGAGTACCGCACCCTGATGCTCTCCCTGCCCAACCTGCCCGACGAGGACCTGACCCCCGGCGGCAAGGAGCACAACGAGCCCCTGCGCTACTTCGGCGAGCCCCACAAGTTCGACTTCGAGCCCAAGCACCATGTGGACCTGTGTACCGACCTGGGCCTCATCGACTACACCCGCGGCGTTAAGCTGGCCGGTTCCGGCTTCTGGATGTACTCCGGCCTGGGTTCCCGCCTGGAGTGGGCTCTGCTGAACTACTTCATCGACACCCACCTGGCCGACGGCTACGAGTTCGTCCTGCCCCCCCACATGCTGGAGTACCAGTGCGGTGAGACCGCCGGTCAGTTCCCCAAGTTCGCTGACGAGGTCTACAAGATCCAGAACCCCACCGACGACCGCGTCCACTATATGCTGCCCACCGCAGAGGCTGCCATCGCCAGCCTGTACCGCGACGAGATCCTGAGCGAGGCTGACCTGCCCAAGAAGATCTTCGCCTACACCCCCTGCTTCCGCCGTGAGGCAGGCTCCGCCCGTGCGGACGAGCGCGGCATGGTCCGTGGCCACCAGTTCAACAAGGTGGAGATGTTCCAGTTCACCCGTCCCGAGGACTCCGACGCAGCCTTCGACGAGCTGGTCACCAAGGCTGAGAACCTGGTGAAGGGTCTGGGCTTCCACTTCCGTACCGTGAAGCTGGCGGCCGGTGACTGCTCCGCTTCCATGTCCCGCACCTACGACATCGAGATTCAGATCCCCTCCATGCAGGGCTACAAGGAAGTCTCCTCTGTCTCCAACGCCCGTGACTACCAGGCCCGCCGCGGCAACATGCGTTTCCGCCGTGAGTCCACCGGCAAGCCCGAGTTCATGCACACCCTGAACGGCTCCGGTCTGGCCACCAGCCGTATCTTCCCCGCCATGGTCGAACAGAATCAGCTGAAGGACGGCAGCATCAAGGTGCCCGAGGTTCTGCAGAAGTACCTGGGCGGTCTGGAAGTCATCTCCAAGAAGTAAGATAAGGCTCCCCTCCCCGAGGGAGCTGGCAGTGCGAAGCACTGACTGAGGGAGTCGTCGCAGGATGCACTCCCTCCGTCTCGCCTACGGCGAGCCACCTCCCTCTAAGAGGGAGGCTGATAGAAACAGAATACAGAAAGGAACAAACATCATGGCAGATCCCAAGAAGAAAGCAAAAGGCTTCATTGACGAGTTCAAGGCCTTTATCTCCAAGGGCAACGTGATCGACATGGCCGTCGGTGTGATCATCGCCACCGCATTCGGCAAGATCACCACCTCTCTGGTCAACGACGTGGTCATGCCCGCCATCGGCTATTTTATCGGCGCATCCGACCTGTCCAAGCTGAACATCGTCCTCCAGCCCGAGGTCCTGAACGAGGCTGGCGAAGTGGTCACCCCTCTGGTGGCCATCGGCATCGGCACCTTCCTGTCCACCATCGTGGACTTCCTGCTGGTGGCTCTGGTGGTCTTCGTCTTCCTGAAGGTCCTGCTGGGCACCAAGAGCAAGATGGAAGCCCTGCGCAAGAAGGAAGAGGAAGAAGCCGCTGCTGCTGAGGAAGAGGCACCTGCAGAGCCCTCCGCCGAAGAGAAGCTCCTCACCGAGATCCGCGACCTGCTGAAGGAGCAGAAGAATGGCTGATAAGAAGGAACCCCAGGTGGAGTCCCCTCTCCTGGACGAGAACCGTCAGCCCAACTACAAACCCTATGACAAGAAGACCCGCATCAAGGCCTGGATCGGCATTGCCGTCATGATCGCCCTGACCCTGGGCTACTTCTATGTCTTCTATTCCGGCATCATCATCAACTGGTAAGGAGGAAAGTCCCGTGACGGAAGAACTGAAAAGCAAACTGGCCGACGGCCTCATCGGTCTGGGCCTCTCCCCCACCCAGGGGCAGATCGACCAGCTGGCCCTCTACTGCGACCGCCTGCTGGAGAAGAACCAGGTCATGAATCTGACCGCCATCACCGATCCCGCCGATGTGGTCACCCTCCACTTCCTGGACAGCGCCGCTCTGCTGGCCTCCCGGGATTTTGGGGGCAAGAAGATCATCGACGTGGGCACCGGCGGCGGCTTCCCCGGTCTGGTGCTAAAGATCCTGGAGCCTACCATCCGTCTCACCCTCCTGGACACCCTGGGAAAGCGCATGGACTGGCTGGAGGAGGTTTCCGGTGAGCTTGGTCTCACGGGGGTCACCTTCGTGAAGGGCCGTGCCGAGGAATTTTCCCACAAGAAGGAATTCCGGGACAGCTATGACCTGGCGGTCTCCCGGGCCCTGGCCTCCATGCCCATGCTGGCCGAGCTGTGCATCCCCTATGTAAAGGTGGGTGGACAGTTCCTGGCCATGAAGAGCAGCAAGAGTGACGAGGAGGTCCAGGCAGCCGAGAAGATCATTCGCACCCTGGGTGGTGAAAACCTTCAGGTGAGCGAGTATCCCCTCCCCGGCACCGACGTTTCCCACCGGATCGTCACGGTGAACAAGGGTCGGCCCACCCCTAAGGGATACCCCCGCAAGTGGACCAAGATCAAAGAGGCGAAGATGTAACAGCTTTTCGTGTGTTTTGCACAAAAATGGTTGCAAGTTTCATGGATTTGTGCTAAACTATATCAGATAGTTTTTCGGGAGGAATGGCAGTGGGCAAAGTAATCGTCATCACATCCGGAAAAGGCGGCACGGGAAAGACATCCCTCACCGGCGGCATCGGGGCAGCTCTGGCCCGCCAGGGGAACAAGGTCCTGTGCATCGACGGGGATATCGGGCTTCGAAACCTGGATATCACCTTGGGCATGACCGACGCCGCCCTGATGGATTTCACCGATGTGATGTCCGGCCAATGCGAACTGGACCGGGCCGTTGCCCCTCACCCCACCGTTTCCAATCTGTCTTTGCTCACCGCCCCCCTGACTTTGCCGGAGGATTTCTCCGGGGAGGAAGGGTTCCGGGCCATGCTGGACCAGGCCAGAGAGGTGTATGACTACATCCTCATCGACTGTCCCGCCGGTCTGGGCCAGGGCTTCCGGCTGGCCGTCAGCGGCGCAGACCGGGCTGTGGTGGTGTCGGTGAGCGACCCCTCTTCCCTGCGGGATGCTCAGCGTGTGGTCACCCAGCTGGCCCATCTGGAGACCGTCCACCTGGTGGTCAACCGGGTGCGCCGTCCCCTGCTGAAAAAGATGGAGACCACCATCGACCACGCCATGGACACCGCCGGCCTGCCCCTTCTGGGTCTGGTGCCGGAGGATGCCAACGTGCAGCTGGCATCGGGCAGAGGGCAGCTTCTGGCCGACTCTGGTAAGGGAGCCGCCCAGGCCTTTGGAAACATCGCCCGCCGCCTGACCGGAGAGCAGGTGCCCCTTATGAAGATCCCCCGCTGGTAAGGGGAGGGACCATTCCTCGAATCAACCAAGTAACCTTCCTTGTGGAGGTGCGCAGAGAAAGGATGAGAGCCTGATATGAATATCGCTTTGATGAGTCACGACCACAAGAAGGAACTGATGGTTCAGTTCTGTATCGCCTACTGCGGCATTCTGTCCAAGCATACGGTCTGCGCCACCAACACCACCGGCCGTCTCGTGGCGGAAGCCACGGGCTTACCCGTCCGTCTCTTCCTGTCCCACGCCCACGGCGGCAGCCAGCAGATCGGCGCACGAATCGCCTACAACGAGATCGACATGGTGCTGTTCTTCTCCGATCCCCGGTCCAGCGACCTGGATCCCGACCTGAAGTACATCCAGCAGATGTGCGACCAGTACAACATCCCCTTCGCCACCAACGTTGCCACCGCCGAGATCCTCATCCACGGCCTGGAGCGTGGTGACCTGGATTGGAGAGAGATCGTCAATCCCTCTCTGAAGCCTGTTACGGTGTAAGAATTGATATGTAAAAATGCGTCCTCGTTCCGGGCATCAGGGACGAAGACGCATTTTTAAGGTATTAGGCTCGTTTCCAATGTTCAAACAGCGCCCGGGACCTGCCTGAAACGCTTCGCAGAATTCCGCTGTCCGCAGACAGCGGAACAAAATAAAATACATTTTTTGCACGGACCTGTGCCGGGCAAAAAATTCTTCTCAGCCCGAGAGTGACCGGCCTTTGGCCGGGCGCGGGTCGGGCTGTGATCCTTCACTTTTTGAAGCCCAGCGCAGCGGGTTCAAAAAGTCAAACAAATAGAAAGTGAGGTCCTTCCTATGGAACGGATGAAACCCCGGACCCTGTCCGGCTTTATGGAACTGCTCCCCGGCCCCCAGACCCAGTTTGAGCGCATGGTGGAGAGCCTGCGCCGTACCTATTCCCTGTACGGCTTTACCCCCCTGGATACCCCTGTCATCGAGTCTGCCGAGATCCTGCTGGCCAAGGGCGGCGGCGAGACCGAGAAGCAGATCTACCGCTTCACCAAGGGCGACAGCGATCTGGCCCTGCGCTTTGACCTGACCGTCCCCCTGGCCAAGTACGTGGCCCTGCACTATGCAGACCTGACCTTCCCCTTCCGCCGCTATCAGATCGGCAAGGTCTACCGTGGTGAGCGTGCCCAGAGAGGCCGCTTCCGTGAGTTCTACCAGTGCGACATCGACGTGATCGGCGACGGCAAGCTGGACATCTCCAACGAGGCCGAGATCCCCTCCATCATCTACCACGCCTTCACCTCCATGGGCCTGCAGCGGTTCAAGATCCGGGTCAACAACCGTAAGATCCTCACCGGCTTCTATGACATGCTGGGCCTGTCTGAGCAGTCCGGCGACATCATGCGCACCGTGGACAAGCTGGACAAGATCGGCGCCGAGAAGGTCAAGACCCTGCTCATCGACTCCGGTGTGTCCGAAGAAGCCGCCGGTGAGATCCTGAAGTTCATTGCCATCGTGGGCTCCAACCAGGAGGTCATCACCGCCCTGGAAGGCTACCGCGGCCGCAACGAGACCTTCGACCTGGGTCTGGACGAGCTGACCACCGTGGTCAAGTACCTGGCTTCCTTCGGCGTGCCTGAGGACCACTTCGCTGTGGACCTGACCATCGCCCGTGGCCTGGACTACTACACCGGCACCGTCTACGAAACCGTCATGCTGGACCACCCTGAGATCGGTTCCATCTGCTCCGGCGGCCGCTATGACAACCTGGCCGAGTACTACACCGACAAGAAGCTCCCCGGCGTGGGCATCTCCATCGGCCTGACCCGTCTGTTCTATGTCCTGGGCGAGCAGGGCTACCTGAACGACGACCTGGTCACCTCCCCCGCCGACGTCCTGATCCTGCCCATGACCGAGGATCTGGCTCCCGCCATTGCCTTCGCCACCCAGCTGCGTGGCGCTGACATCCGCGCTCAGGTCTATGGTGAGCAGAAGAAGTTCAAGCAGAAGATGAGCTACGCCGACACGCTGAAGGTTCCCTACGTGGTCTTCCTGGGCGAAGACGAGATCAGCAAGGGCGTGGTGAAGGTCAAGGACAT
>JAFYPT010000130.1 GCA_017547425.1 Ruminiclostridium sp. | reverse complement strand
TCTGGTTGGGGGGCAGCAGCTTGGGGTCCAGCTTCTCCAACAGGTCAGCCGCAATGCGATAGGCACCCTTCTGGCAGTACGCCGCCGCCAGGTTGATGTGCTTGCTCTGCTTCAAGCCCAGGGAGGTGGGTTCCCCCATGATGGCGTTGAGCTTTTCAATGTACTGGTCCGGGTCCTCATGGAGCAGGGGCAGGATGGCGTCCACCTGCTTGCCCAGCTTGCGGAAGTAAGACATATCCAGGAAGGATCGCAGGAGAGCTGCCGCCACCGTCAGGCCCACGGCACCGCCCAAGGCCATCCAAATAGAATCCTTCAGCACAAACAGGGCCACCGCCAGGGCAATGGCGGCCACAATGGCGATCCCCCAATAGAGGGTTCGGTTTTTCTTATTCTCTTTCATTCTGCTTCCTCACTTTCTGCCCGTTCCTCCTGGTCATTGGCTTTGGCCGCTCGATCCTTGGCGCACTCCTGAACGTAGACCATACTGGCCAGGGAAGTATAGGGGGTCACGTACAGGTCCAGGACGTTGTAGGTCAGTTGGGAGAAGAAGAACCAGGGGAGCAGGGTGGTCCGGAACCAGAAGAACTTCATCCGGTAGCCCTGCATACTGGCCCAGCCCCGGGAAAAGACCTGCTTCAGGGTGTACTCCGGGTGTGCCGCCAGACAGTAGCGGATGGGCAGCATGGCGCTGTGAAGCCACAGCCACAGCAGCCCAGCAAAAATCGCCAGGAAAGAGGCTCCGTTCTGGAGCATAACCATTTGGGTGGTCAGGTCATCCACCGACTCCACACTGCTGTAGAAGAGGTAGTACAGGTAAAAGGCGGGAGCCGCGCAGGCCATGCCAATGAACCGGACCACACCCTGGATGACGCCTTCCACCACCAGAGCCTTACCAAAGAGGTTCTTCTTCCGGAACCACTGGGTCACGGTCAAAAGCTGCTTCTGGTCCCCCCGAAGGGTGGACCAATACTGCTCCATGGCACCCAGCCGCAGGGGGGACAGGACCAGGTAGGCCAGGACCATCATAATGCCGAACCGAATGAGCTGGTCGTAGGCCACGGGGATGGCCATGACCATGCCAGTCAGGTCCATGCGGAGGATGATGCTGAAACCCTCGGCATTGGGATAGATGCCGGTGGCGGTGTCCGCATAGTCAGCCAGACTCACCAGACCCATGGTCAGGTTGGAGCCGGTCACCGAGCGGATGCCAAAGAGACCCACGCTCATGCAGACCAGCATCAGGGTGGCCCGCAGGCATAGGGGGTTCATCATAAGTTTTTTCGCGTAGGATTTTATCTCCCGGCGAAGGGGAAATCGATAGGACATATGGTTTCCTTTCCGTTACACTGCAGGATCGGTGGTCTCTGCAGGGGGTGTTGTCTCCTCCACAGGAGGCGTGGGTTCAGGGGTGGGCGTGGGGGCGGGTTCCGGCTTGGGGGCAGGCTTGGAGTAGCCCGGGATGCCGTACTTGTAGGCATCGGCAGGGCTCACCATGATGACCTGATCCCGGCTCCGGTAGACGCTGGTGCTCTCCAGCTTGGTCTCCAGATGCTTGCCGTTCTCATACAGGTTCCGGTAGACCTTGATGGTGTAGCCGGAATAGGGGGTCACATCCACATAGGTGGACCCGGCGGACAGGCTGTTGTCCACCTTATACACGGTGCTGTAGCCGGTGGTGCCCACGGTCTGGTTTGTCATCTCCACGGTGATGTTGTTGTGCTTGGTGCCCAGGATGTTCACGGTGAGGGTCCGGCCGGACACAGAACCCACCACCTTAATGGGGAAGGGGGTGTCGTTCTTGAAGCGGAAGTCCTTCACCCCGTAGTACACGGTGGCATCCATGCCGTCGGGCACATAGCGGGTGATATAGCCGTGGGGGTACCGCTCCACGATCTCCAGGTTGGCCCGGAGTGCGGCCAGATAGATGGTGGAGGAACCCTGGCAGACACCGCCGCCGATCTCCTGGACGGTCTGACCGGAGACGTAGGCCGGGGCGGGCAGGAAGCCACGGGAAGCCTGTCGGCTGCCCACCACGCCATTGTAGGAGAATTCCTCACCGGGCATCAGGACGGTGCCGTTGAAGAACTGAGCTGCCAGGGCGATGTTCTTCACACGGTTCTCCGTGCCGGAGATGTTGGTGGTGCAGGTGCCCAAGGTATCCTGGTAGAGCTGGGGTTCCAGGTCGGCCAGGGTGACTTCAGGCTCGGTGATGATCAGGTCCAGCTCCTGGGTCTCCCCCCAGGCCATGGCGTCGAAGAGGTCCTCTGCGGCCTGGGTATCGAAGGAGATGCCCAGGCTGTCGGTCTGGAATTTCTTCTCCGCCTTGTTGAACTCGGCGTTCTGGACTTCGGTCTCCACCTCTGCCAGAATGTCCTTCATGTCCAGCTCCTGGGGCAGCGCCTCCTTCAGCTGGATGGAAAACTGGGGTTCCGACCCGGCCAGGGTGACCATTTCCCCCTGACCCAGTCGCTGGAAAATCTCGGTCTTCAGCTCATCCCGCTGGATGAGGTTGCCGGGCTGACCCTTGGTAAAGGTGATGACCTTCTCTCCCAGTTCCCAGGTACTCTCCACAGCAGCCTGGCCGATCTGGGCATCCATGTCGTCCAGGATGTCTTCCAGTGCCTGGGTATCCTCGTAGGCAGGAAGGACTTCCTGGCCCATCAGCAGACACTTGAGGTAGATGGCCCCTCTGGCCGGAAATGCTGCACCGTTGCCCACGTTCCAGGCCCGGGCGGCGGTGGCGGGACAGTCAGTGGTGACGGCAGACATGGGAACTTTCACCTGGGCGGTACTGCCCTGGGTGTCGGTGATGGCAAAGTGTACGCCCACGGATTCATCGGGGGTCTGCTGGGCCACTTCCCTGGCGATAGCCGCCTCGGCCTCCTCCACGGTGAGCCCCCCCAGGGCCACATCTCCAACCACCACCTTGGGGTAGACGTTGCCGCCGCCCCCAAAAGCGCACAGGAGGCAGTAGCCGCCAATGAGCAGAGCAGCCGCCACGCAGCCCACGATGAGACCGGTCTTGCGGCTCTTCTTTTCGGATTTGGGTGTATTCTTACCCATGGGATCATCCTTTCCGATCTATTCTATCCTAGGCAAAAAATGCCGCGTTTCGACAGAGTAGTTAATTAGGTTATATTATATGGAAAGACGGCTGAAAAATCAACAGGGGAAGAAAAAGACCTTTTTCCCCAACCCGTTTACTTTTTCGAGATTTCCTTTATAATGTAGGTAACATGACAAACGAAAGGGGTCTTTCCCATGAACATTACCACCGTGTGGGCGGCTTACTTCAGCGCCACCGACACCACCAAAAAAATCGTCACCCGCATCGCCCAGCGTCTGGCCCAGCAGGCCGGAGCCGAGCTGAAAACCTTCGACTTCACCCCCGCCCCCGTCCGCCAGGAACCCAAGGCCTTCGGCGAAGGAGACCTGGTGGTCTTCGGCACCCCCGTCTACGCCGGTCGTGTGCCCAACCTCCTCATCAAATACGTCTCTTCCGTTCAGGGCAATGGCGCTTATGCGGTCCCCGTGGTGTGCTACGGCAACCGCAGCTTTGACGACGGCCTCATGGAACTCTGCCTGACCCTGGAAGGAAACGGCTTCACCACCCTGGGCGCCGGCGCTTTCCCCTGCCAGCACTCCTTCTCCCAGACCCAGAATGCCGGCCGCCCCGACGTAAGCGACCTGACCATCGCCTCCGGCTTTGCCGACCAGGTGTGGAGGAAGGGCGGCGACCAAGGCCCCATCTCCCGCAAGGTCAAGGGCAACAATCCCGTGGGCCCCTACTATACCCCCAGAGACCGGGAGGGCAACCCCCTGAATATTCTGAAGGTCAAAGTCTCCACCAACGCCGAAGCCTGCACCCACTGCGGCCTCTGCGCCAAGGAGTGCCCCCTGGGCTCCATCGACCTGGAAGACGAAACCATCGTCTCCGGCCCCTGCATGAAGTGCAACCGCTGCGTGAAGTACTGCCCCGTGGGGGCCAAGTTCTTCGACGCCCCCAACTTCATCATCCACAAGGAGGACCTGGAGGAGCGGTTCTCCTGGCCCAGAAAGACCCCCGACCTGTACATTTGACATGATTGGAGAGATTTTCCATGAAACGTCCCGCAAAGATCCTGACCCTGCTCACCGCCGCCGCCCTGTCCGTGGCCCTGCTGGCAGCCTGCGGCTCCGGCAGCCAGGAGACCTCTGCCCAGGAGGCCATCCACGGCAGAAGCATCTTCATCGACGAAAGCGGCGTGGCCTTCTGGGGCTACGGCCCCTACATCTGTACCGGCCTCGTGGACGAGAACGGCCACATCTACGACCCGGTCATCGAGGGCCAGACCACCAGTGACATCTACGGCATGGCGGTCTACAACAAGGACCTCTACCTGGCCAGCGACGACGGCCTCTTCCGGTATGACCTGGAGATCTTCCAGGAGGGCGGCACCATGTCCCCCACCCTGCTCACGGAAGACAGCATCGACGACGGCTTTGAGATCTGGGAGGACACCATCTATTACCGGTACGGCACCTCCCTCTACAGCATCCCCATCGACGGGGGTGAGGAGACCAAGGTGGCTACCGAGACCGACAACTTCACCGTCACCGCCGACGGCATCTACTACGCCGCCGATGACGGGGGCATTTATCGGCTCTCCTTTGACGGGGCCCTCCAGGAACGCATCATCCAAACCGAAGAGGACTGCCTCTTCACCCTGGCAGGAGACACCATCTACTACCGCTGTGAGGGCAGCGACCAGATCTGTCAGCTGAATCTGGCCGACGGCTCCACCACCGTGGTGAACAAGCCCCGGTCCCTCAGCGACTACTCCTACCTGTGGGTGTTCGACGGCCAGCTCCTCTACGAGGACAGCCACTACGAACGCTTCCTCCTCTCCCTGTCTGACGGAAGCGAGGTCTCCATGGGTGACGACGGCTTCCTGCCGGACCAGGAGGAGGGTTTCCTGGTTGGGGATATCCTCTACGGCTGCAACATCTACACCGGCTCTATTCAGGAGTACCACCTGACCACCGGAGAGATCTGCCAGCTGGAGACCGAGCCCGTGGTCCAGGCCGCCCTCCTGGCCCAGACCGACACCACCTCCGGTTCCTCCACCGCCCTTCCCGCTGACTACGACATCCTCAGCGGCCTGCAGATCACAGAGGGGAACCAGGGGCTCACCTGGGTCATGAGCGAGCACATCATCATGTCCTTCCCCACCCAGTATGCTACCCAGCTGGAGCAGTACGATGCCACCTCCTTCGGCATCGTCTACGTTCCCGCCGCCCTCACCGGGTACGGCGGACAGCTGGTGACCATCGCCGCCTATCCCATGGGGGACACCTCTTACCAGGAGGCTCCCAGCTGGACCCTGGCCGGTGAGGCTGACGGCCTGCAATATGTGGCCTTCTTCCCCACCGATGTCCAATTTGACCCCAATGACCCCACCCAGCGGGAGGAATACCCCGCTCTGTTGGAGTATCTGCGCCAGATCGGTTCCACCGACGCCCCCTTCCAGTGCGGGGCCATCGGCCAGGGCGGTCCTTAACACACGAAAAAATCACGCAGGAATAATCCTGCGTGATTTTTTATTCCTCAATGATCATGCCGGTGAAGAGCATCTTGGCGGCCACTTTATCGCTGCCGTCGTTGAATGCCTCCACGTCCACCACCACCAGCTGCTTGCCCCGCTTCAGGACCTTAGCCTCAGCAATGACCTTGTCGGCCGTGATGGCACGGAGGAGACTGATCTTGTACTCCACCCCCACCACCGACTGGCCCTCGGGCAGGACGGTCAGAGCGGCGTAGGAGGCCGTGGCCTCGCACATGCCACCGGTGACACCCCCGTGGAAGATGCCGGTCTGCTGGAGCAGGTCGGGGCGCTTCTGGCAGGAGATGACCACCCGGCCTTCCTCCGCCTCCTCCACCTGCAGCCCCAGAAGGACCGCATAGCTCTGCTTTCGGATGCCTTCCTCGATCTTTGTTTTCAGCTCACCCATGAAACCCGTCCTTTCCGATTCAAAAAAGGCGGTCTTACAAGACCGCCGAACAGATTTATGATAGCACACAAATGTCTCCCAGTCAACGCCACGCCGTTATTTCGCCCTCTTTTCTCCCCCTTGCTCAATTTCCGGTCGTGCAGTTTGTACAAATTCCCATCTTGTCAGATCCCCTTCTTCGTGCTACTATATAGTCAGAAAAGGAAAAGGAATGAGTCCCATGTACATGTGAAACCCGAATCTACAGAAAGAGAGGTTAAAATGATGTTAGATATCAAGAATAACCAGTAACCCGTGATTGCAGATGCGATCACGGGTTACTTTTTTTCTCTTTTGTGCTATACTGACTGGCAGAAAGGAGGGACCTTCATGCCCTTCACCTCCAAGCAAGGCCTGTCAGGCAACGCCCTGAAGCTCATCGCCATTCTGTCCATGACTCTGGACCACATCGGGCGCTACCTCTTTCCTCAGTTCCACTTTCTTCGGGTCCTGGGCCGGCTGGCTCTGCCCATCTTTGCCTATATGATCGCCGAGGGCTGCCGGTACACCCGGAACCCCAAAAAGTATCTGCTGACCATTCTTGCGGTGGCCATCCTGTGTCAATCCGCCTTCTTCCTGGCCACAGGCTCCCTCTATCAGTGTATCCTGGTGACCTTCACCCTGTCCATCCTGCTGATCCAATCTTTGGACCGGTCCCCTTTGGGCGTTGCCCTGGTGTGGCTGGGTGTGATCTTCTTCTGCGTGGGCCTGCCTATGCTGCCTCACACGGATTTCGCCGTGGACTACGGCTTCTGGGGCGTTCTCCTGCCGGTCATCATCTACCTGGGCCGGGACCCGCGGGAACGGCTTCTGCTGACTGCAGGCGGTCTGGTCCTTCTGGCCCTCTCCTTCTCCGGCCTGACCCAGTGGTTCTCCCTTCTGGCCCTTCCCCTGTTGGCTTTGTATAATGGCCGGCGAGGCAAATGGCGGATGAAGTACTTTTTCTATGTGTACTACCCCCTCCACCTGACAGTCATCTACGGCATCCGCCTTCTGCTATGAATATGAATGAAAAAGGGCGGTCCTGCGACCGCCTAACGTATTTAGTTTACCAAAGATACCCCTGTCTTGTCAACGTCTTGTGGTCATTTCACCCACATTTCTCCCCCTTGTTCAATTTCTGGTCGTGCAATTTGTACAAATTCCCATCTTGTCAGGGTGGGTCTCCTGTGCTATAGTATAGCCAGAACAAGAAAGGGTGAGTCCAATGTACTAAGCAAACCCCAATGACTCATGGTTTTGAACGAGTCACAGATCAAGACCTCCGCACAAACGATAGATTCCCTGGTGGGATGACATAACGGTTACTTCTACAAATTTTCTTGGCAGCGGAACGTCAGATCTGATCTCAAGAAAGAGAGGTTAAAAAGATGTTAGATATTAAGAATTCCCGATAACCCTTGGTTGGCAGATAAAAGAGCTGACCAAGGGTTATCATTTTGTTGGGAAAGTCCCCTCCGGAACCAGGGCAACAAAAAAGACGGTCAAATGACCGCCCAACATACTTAGTGTACCAAATTCTTGCTGTCTTGTCAACAAGACTCCGTGAAATCGCTCAGTTTTCTCCGGGTTGCCCAGTTTTCAATCGTGCAATTTATACAACATCCCATCTTGCCAGGCCACCATTCCCGTGCTATAGTATAAGTACAAAAGAAAAGGTGAGTCACAAAAGATACAGATTCATTTCTGAATCTTTTACATAAATAGAAAGCACTCGTCAATTCTAATGAATCCGTAGAAAGAGAGGTAACCAATGATGTTAGATAATAAGAATTCACAGTAACCCTTGATCGTAACAGCGATCAAGGGTTACTTTTTTATTCTCTTTCCGAAAAAGGCAAAGCCCTTTCCAGAAAGGGGGAGCACGGCCTGTTGCAGCGACGAAACTCTGTGAGGCCCGGGCAGCAAAAAACGGCCCGAAGGCCGATTCGAATTCAGAGTAGCACATCTCAGGTGTCTTGTCAACGCTTTCCCGCTTTATCGGGATGAATTCTCCCCTTTTCACAAGAATCCTTCGTCTATTTTAGCCAAAACTCCATCTTGAAACCGCCCTTCTCCTGTGCTATATTATAGCCAAGGAAAGGGTGAGTCCAATGTACTAAGAAACACCCCTCTCAAAATCAAACGAGAGCTGTTGCACAACGATGAACATTCGCTCAAGCAGATCTTCCGGCATCCAGGTATTCTCCCTTACGAGAAATGATTGATTTGATAAGTGCTTCGTAGTAGATTCCGACCTGAACGAATTGACATCTATCCTGTAGAAAGAAGAGGTAACCATCGATGTTAGATAATAAGAATCACCAGTGACCCTTGATTGTTTCAGCAGAACAATCAAGGGTCACTTAATTTTTTACCCACTTAAAAAGGCAAAGCCTTTTTAAGTTCAGAGGCTACACCCCTCTGCGCGCGCCCTGCGGGCACACTGGAGGGGCGAGAAGTGTTTTCCGGCACGCACATGTCGCGCCAGAAAACAAATTGCAATTTATTTTGTCGCTACAGCGACAAAACTCTACGAGGTTTTTAGCGCACCTGTCCAGGGTGCTGTTTTTGTTTCCGCTTTCTTAGGGAAGATCGAGACAAACAAAAAGGGCGGTCAAATGACCGCCGAACAAATACAGCATACCAGACATCTCCCTGTCTTGTCAATCCTCTTCCGTGAAATCGTCCATTTTTCTCCCGGTTGAACAAGTTGCAATAGGTCATTTTATACAATTCCCCAACTTGCCAAGGCCCGGATCCTGTGTTATGATATAGTCAGAAAAGAAAAGCAGGTGAAAACCTGACAGCTCAGAGTAGACGTAATGAGCTCCCAACGGTGACTCAATTCCATCGAAGAATCTTTCCACATCCAGGTTGTTCTCCCTTATGAGAAATGTATGATTGATATGTGTGCAGAGTAGATTTGGACGGCAGAATGAGCATCGAATCTGTAGAAATGCGAGGTAACCATTGATGTTAGATAATAAGAAGAACCAGTAACCCGTGTTCGAGTGGTTAGCGAACACGGGTTACTTTATTTTTGTGCCAAGCACAAAAATAAAGTAACTGCGCCGCAAAAGCGGCGCAGTCTGAATTTGACGCGTGGGCCAAGAATGGCCCACATGCGAACACACCCCTCTGCTCGTACCGGAAAACAGATCAAATTTTCTTTCGGCACTGCGGTGGCAAAACTCTACGAGGTTGATTTGCACCCTTATAGGGTGCTTTTTTATTTTTCCGAGAAGAATATCTCCTTCCACTCTCCCGGGGACAGGGACTCGTCCAGGACGATCTCCCCCATAGACACCCGCTTGAGTCGGAGGACCAAGCACCGCACCGCCTTCATCATCCGGCGGATCTGTCGGTTCCGCCCCTCGGTGATGGTGATGGTCCCGAAGGTCACCGGTCGGTCCATGGGGTTGTGCCGGGTCTTCTCCTGGATTTCCGGATGAAGGGTGGGCAACGTCTCCGCCAGGGTGGAACGGCCCGTGATGGTGAGCACCGCCGGGGCGGTGGGTTGGGTCTCTCCGTTCAGGAGGACTCCCCCTTCCAGCTTCGCTACCTTCTCCGGGGTCAAGTCCCCCATCACCACGAACTCGTAAGTCTTGGCCTGGTGGAACTCCGGTCGGGTCATCCGCCGGTTCCACATGCCGTCGTCGGTGATGATGAGGAGCCCTTCGGTCTCCCGGTCCAGCCGCCCCACCGGGGAGAGGTCTTCGTTCCCCAGGTCCCGGAACCAGTCCATCACCGTGGGGTGGCGGTCATCCCGCCGGGCCGTGACACAGCCAAAGGGCTTGTGGAACATGTAGTAGCGATACATCCCTTACATCTGCTCCACCACATCGGCCAGAGCCTCGAAGAAGACCTTGGCAGTCTCCCAGTCCCCAGCTTCCAGGCAGCGAGCCACCTTGGTTTCCAGGTCAGACTTTTTCAATTCCAGTTCCAGGTACTCCCGGCTGAAGTGGCGCTTGTAGATCATCTTTCGGAAGGCACGGCCGCTCATGGGGCGGATGGTGCCGTTGTCCACGTAGAGGATGGCATCGGCGCAGTTGACGATGCTGTAGAAGTCGTGGGAGACCATCAGCACCGCGCCCTTGTAGTTGGCAATGGCCTCTTCCAGAGCCATCTGGGAGTAGGTGTCCAGATGGCTGGAGGGCTCGTCCAGCAGGAGCAGGTCAGCATCGCTCACGGACAGCTTAGCCAGCTGCAGCAGGTTCTTCTCACCGCCGGAGAGCTGCCCCACCTTCTTGCCCAGGGATTCCGGGTCGAAGCAGTACCGGGCCAGCAGGGCCTCCACCTGGGCGGGGGTCTCCACCCCGGCCTCGTAAAACTCCTGATAGATGGAGTTGTTCTCGTTCAGTCGCTCCTCCTGCAGCTGGGAGAAGAAGCCCACCTTGGCCTCCTCGTGGAAGCGGATGGCGGGGTTCTCGTTCTGCCACAGCTGGCGCAGAAGGGTGGTCTTGCCGGTGCCGTTGGGGCCCACGATGGCCACCTTCTGGTGCTGGCTGACGGTGAAGTTTACATTTTCCAGCAGTTTTTCAGAGAATTCCAGGCTGTAGTCGGTGACTTCCAGCAGGACCTTGGGCTCGGCTTCCTCGTCCACCTCGATGAGGGGCAGGGTGATCTCGGGCTGGCGGATCTCCACGAAGGGTGCCTTGATCTGCCGGGCCTGAAGCCGCTCCAGATAGCTGACCTTGCCCTTCAGGGTGCGGCCCTTCAGGGGGTCCACGATCTTGGTGGCTTCGTCCCGCAGACGTTCCACCAGTTCAGTGACACGCTGGATCTCGCCCAGATCCTTGGCGGCGGCCTCCTGCAGGTCGATCTTCTTCTGCAGCAGGGACAGGTTATACTCCCGGAAGTTGCCGTCGAACTCCTGCAGGTCGGCGTTCTCCAGGTGCCAGATCTTGTCGAAGCAGTGGGCCAGCAGGTAGCGGCTGTGGGTGATGACCAGCAGGGTGCCCTCGTAGGCGTTGATCAGGTCCCGCAGGCCGTTCAGGTTCTCGAAGTCCAGGAAGACGTCGGGCTCGTCCATCACCAGCAGGCCGGGACGGAGGAGCATCTGGCGGATGACCTGGACCAGCTTGTACTCGCCGCCGGAGAGCTTGGACAGCTCCAGGTCGGCCTTGTCGGTAAGCTCTGCCAGGTGGAGCTGACGGCGGATGTTGGTCTCGTAGTTGTCGGCGTCCATGGACTCGCTCTCGTCCAGCAGGGCCTGGTACTCCTCCAGGAGGGCATCCAGGTCCTCGGTCTCTTCCATGCGGACGCAGACGTCGTCCAGGTTCTCCTGGAGGCGGAGGAAATCGCCGCTCAGGTATTCGAAGACGGTGACCTCCTGGCCCTTCTCCCGGCTGGCGAACTGGCTGACGAAGCCAATGCGGCCCACGCCGTCGGTCTCCAGAATGCCGTCGTAGAGGTAGTTCTCCGGGCGGCGGATCAGGTCGGCCAGGGTGGTCTTGCCGGTGCCGTTGCTGCCGATGAGGGCGCAGTGGCGGCCGGCCTCCAGGGTAAAGGATATGGTATGGTATAAGTCCTTGTCGTCGTAGCCAAAGGACAGGTTTTCAGCTTTGATCATAAAGATTCCTCATTTTCATTTTGTTCATGGGTATCATAGCGGGAAAAGGCCTGTATTGCAAGGGTTTTCGGAAAAAATCTGCCCCATTCCCTTTTCCCCACAGAGATGCTATAATATCAAAAAACGAAGGAGGTTTCCCATGAAGGAAGAATGTCTCATCTGTCAGGCCCCCCTGGAGTATCTCACCCAGGACGAGGCCATGACCTGCGCCATCTGCGGCAAGACCGAGCCCAGCAAGACCCGCTGTGTGGAGGGTCACTACGTCTGTTCCGACTGCCACACCCAGGGCCTGGACACCATCTTCGGCCTCTGCCTGCGGGAGACCTCCCGGGATCCCATCGCCATCCTGCGGAAGATGATGGCCCTCCCCTTCTGCCACATGCACGGCCCGGAGCACCACACCATGATCGGCGCCGCCCTCCTCACCGCCGCAAAAAACGCCGGGACGGACCTGGACCTGTCCGCCGCCCTGCGGGAGATGCAGGCCCGGGGCAAGCAGGTCCCCGGGGGAGCCTGCGGCTTCTGGGGGGCCTGCGGGGCCGGGGTGAGCACCGGCATGTTCGTGTCCATCCTCACCGGCTCCACCCCCCTGTCCGGGGAACCCTGGGGCCTGTCCAACCGGATGACCGCCAAGTCCCTGGAAACCCTGGGCCTGGTGGGCGGCCCCCGATGCTGCAAACGAAACGGCTACCTGGCCATCCAGGCGGCCATCGACTTTGCGGAAGAACACCTGGGCATCGTCATGGACCGGACCACCCCCCTCTGCACCCACAAGGGGCAGAACAACCAGTGCATCAAGGAGCGGTGCCCCTTCTTTGGAGGTGAAACCCCATGACCAAGCCCAAAGTCGCCTTCGTGTGCGTCCACAACTCCTGTCGGAGCCAGATGGCCGAGGCCCTGGGCAAGGCCCTGGCTGGGGAGGTCTTTGACAGCTACTCCGCCGGCACGGAAACCAAGCCCCAGATCAACCAGGACGCCGTCCGCCTCATGAAGGACCGCCACGGCATCGACATGGAGGCCACCCAGCGGTCCAAGCTGCTGGCGGACATTCCCCCCGTGGATGTGGTGGTCACCATGGGCTGCAACGTGAACTGCCCCTGGCTCCCCTGCCGCCACCGGGAGGACTGGGGCCTGGAGGATCCCTCCGGCCAGCCCGACGAAGCATTTCTGGCCACCATGGAGGCCATCGAGAAAAAGATCCTGGATCTGAAACACCGCATCGAAACCAACGAGATTGGATAAAAGGAGAACCATGCTATGAGAAGAAACTTCGGCCCTCAGCCCTACCTGTTCCCCATGCCCGTCCTGATCATCGGCACCTACAACGAGGACGGTGTCCCCAACGCCATGAACGCCGCCTGGGGCACCATCGCCGACATGGACCGGGTGGCCATTTTCCTGGCCGACCACAAATCCACCCAGAACATCCTGGCCCGGAAGGATTTCACTGTGAGCTTCGCCACCGCCGACCAGGTGGTCCCGGCCGACTACGTGGGCATCGTGTCCGCCAACGACGAGCCCAACAAGTTCGCCAAGACCGGCTGGACCGCCGAGAAGAGCGACCACGTGGAAGCCCCCCTCTTTGCCGAGCTGCCCGTGGCCCTGGAGTGCCGGATGATCAGCTACGACCCCGAAGCCGAACTGCTCATCGGCCAGATCGTGAACGTCTGCGCCGATGAATCCGTGCTGAATGCCGAGGGCAGTGTGGACATGACCAAGCTCCGCCCCATCGCCTACGACCCCATGAACCACGACTACCTGCTGGTGACCGAGAAGGTAGGCAACGCCTTTGAGGATGGGGTGGAGTTGAAGTAAGGTCCGTTGCCTGGGCGGATATGGAATCCGCCCCTACCCCGAGGGTACCTGCTACGTTTCGGGCGATTCACGAATCGCCCCTACAACCATTCCGCACAAAAAAAGATGCTGAGGAAATTCCTCAGCATCTTTTTCATTTTTCTTAAACTCAGATCTTCTTCCACTGTGCGCCGCCGGCCACGTCGATGATCTCGATGCCCTGGGCCTTCAGCTCGTCGCGGATGCGGTCAGCCTCGGCAAAGTTCTTTGCCTTCTTGGCCTCGTAGCGCTGCATGACCAGTGCGTCGATGGCGGGGTCGCCCTCGCCCACGATGGTATAGCCGCCCTCGGTCTTCTTGGCAGCGGCTGCCTCGGCGTTCTCCTGACGCTTGGCCTCTGCCTTCTCCAGCAGGTTCAGGCTCAGGACGTAGTCGTAGTCCGCCAGAACAG
>JAFYPT010000129.1 GCA_017547425.1 Ruminiclostridium sp. | reverse complement strand
GCCGACGATTTCCCAGGTCGTCGGCGTTCGTTTTCTAAAAAGAGAGAAAAGAGAGAGAAAAGAGAGTGTGTAAGTGTTTTCAGAAGTGAGTTTGTGTTCTGTTCCTTACAGTGGTTATACTACAGGAGAAATGTGTCCAAAATATTGGATCCATATGGACAAATTATGAATTTGATTTCGAAATTGTAAACAATCCCTCTTGGTCTCTCAGATGGGGTCTTCCGGTTCGTTTCCGGGGGGCAGAAGGGAGGAGATGGAGATCTCATAGGCCGTGCGCTCCTGGGTGGACTCGCCCATGGTTTTTAAATAGGTCCGGCTCTGGAGTCGTCCCTCCAGCATCAGGGGCTCCCCCGTCTCCAGGCGGCTACAGGCCAGGGCCACGCTGCCCCAGGCGATGCAGGGCAGGTAGTCCGCCCGGCGATACTTTCGGTTCACCGCCAACAGGAGGTCGCAGATGTCCCGGCCCAGAGGAGTCCGCCGCAGGACCGGAGGCTTGCAGAGACTGCCACCCAGCAGGACCTGGTTGCAGGGCTCCTCCTGGGTGGGGAGGATGGACCGGGCCAGGACAGTGATGACCAGGCGGCTCCCCACCCCGGTCCGGTTGTTGAAGGACCGGATCTGCCCGGTGATCTCTACATAGTCCCCCGGCTGGGGAAACCCCTCCTCCAGGGTGTGGGGGAGAAGGATGTTGATGAGATCCTCCCGGCCTGAGAGCCGGGGGACTGCTAAGGGGAAACGGTAAAAGTCGATGCCATGTACCCGATGGGAGAATTCCGCGATACCGGATACCGTCCCCCGCAGGACCACCCGGTTTTCCTTTCGTTCCATTCAGACCGCCTCCATACGTTTCGTGTTGTTGGAATCCTATGCGGCGGTGGTGAGGGAATATGCCTTAACCCAGGGCGATATCCAGGACCATCATGAGGGAAAACCCAATCAAGGTGAAGAGGGCCATCCAGGCCTTGTTTTCGTTGGTCTGGCTTTCCGGGATGAGCTCTTCCACCACCACGTAGATCATGGCCCCGGCGGCAAAGGCCAGCAGGAAGGGAAGACAGGTGTGGACCTTCATCACCAGAAGGGCACCCAGGAACCCGGCGATGGGCTCCGCCACTCCGCTGAGCTGCCCGTAGAAAAAGGCCTGCTTCCGGGAAAACCCCTCCCGGCGGAGGGGGACACTCACCGCCATCCCTTCTGGCAGGTTCTGCAGGCCGATGCCCAGGGCCAGGAGCCAGGCCCCGGCCAGGGTGCTCCCCTCCAGGCCGAAGGCCACTGACCCAAAGGCCACGCCGATGGCCATGCCCTCGGGGATGTTGTGGAGGGTGATGGAAACCACCAGCATGACGCTGCGCTTGAGACTCTTTGGGGAACCCTCGGCGGAAAACCGGGTTTCCAGATGGTGGGTAAAAAAGCGGTCCCCCAGGAAGAGGAGGAGCCCGCCCCCCAGAAAGCCCGTCAGGGCGGTGAACCAGGGGAGCAGCCCCAGTGCCTCGGCCATTTCAATGGAAGGGGACAGCAGGGAAAAGAAGGCGGCGGCCACCATGACGCCTCCGGCCACCCCCAGCATCCCGTCCATCAGGTTTCGGTTGGGCTTTGCCATGAAAAAGACCAGGCAGGCCCCCAGGGATGTGACACCCCAGGTGAGGATCGTCGCCAGCAGGGCCTGGACGGGATAGGCCAGCTGGAGGACTCCGTCGAACATACCATGCCTCCTTTGGGGAGATTCCCCCGGGCAGGGGGTCAGGGCATCCTATGCGGAGAAGGGGGGAGAGGTGACGAAAGGTGGGAGGTGGGCCGATATGGAATCGGCCCCTACGAGTGCGTTTTCTCTTGTAGGGGCGGATTCTATATCCGCCCGCAACGGAGGACGGAAATGTGTTGACCTTTTTATCCCCACCAGATACAATAATTTGTAATGTATCACCCAAAGCAGAAGGGAGTTTCCCATGCCAAACCATAAGCTGGCCGCCGCAGCCAAGGCGGCCTTTCCCCATACCATCCCCATCCTCACGGGGTTTCTGGTTCTGGGCATTGCCTACGGCATCTACATGAAGGCCCTGGGCTTTTCCCCCATTGTTCCGATTTTAATTAGTGTTTTCGTCTTTGCCGGGTCCATGCAGTTCGTGGCGGGCAGCGTACTCACGGGAGCCTTTGCCCCGGTGAGCACCTTCCTGCTGACCCTCATGGTCAACGCCCGCCATGTGTTTTACGGCATTTCCATGCTGGAGAAGTATAGGGACCTGGGCAAAAAGAAGTTCCCCACCATCTTCTGGATGTGCGACGAATCCTTCTCCATCAACGTCTCGGCAGAGATTCCACAGGGGGTGGACAAGGGGTGGTTCTACTTCTTCGTATCCCTCTTTGACTATAGCTATTGGCTCATCGGCACCACCCTGGGTGCTATTCTGGGCCAGTTTATCCCCTTTGACACCACCGGTGTGGACTTCGCCATGACCGCCCTCTTCATCGTCATTCTGGTGAGCCAATGGGAGAAGGAGAAGAGCCACATCAGCACCCTGGGGGGCCTGGGCATCTCTCTGGTTTGCCTGGTGCTCTTCGGGGCGGATCACTTCATCGTGGCGTCCATGGTGGGCATCGTTCTCTTCCTGACCCTCCTGCGCCGCCCCATCGAAAGGAGGCTGGAGGCATGACCAACACCCAGATTATTCTGACGGTGGCCATCATCATGGGTGCCACCATGCTTACTCGATTCATCTCCTTCCTGGTCTTCCCGGCGGGAAAGGAGACCCCGGCCTTCATCCAGTACTTAGGAAAAGTTCTCCCTGCGGCGGCCATGGCCATGCTGGTGGTCTACTGCTTCAAGGGGGTGGACCTCACCAGCGGAAACCACGGGGCCCCGGAGCTCATCGCCGGTGTGGCGGTGGCCCTGATGCACAAGTGGAAGCATAGTATGCTGCTCTCCATCGGCGGGGGTACGGCCCTGTACCTGGTGCTCATTCATTTCGTATTCTGATCGTTTCCAAATAAGGAGGAATTCACATGGCTCTCATCAAAGGTTGTACCAATATCGAGTGCGGACAGAAGCACAAGGAAGTGAAGTTCAAGGAGGACGACCTCTTCTGCCCCAAGTGCGGCAAGGAGCTGTCCTATGTGTGCGGCAAGTGCTTCACCCCTCTGGAGGCGGCCGCCAAGCGCTGCCCCAAGTGCCAGCAGAAGGTGGACGACCGGAAGGCGAAGGTCAAGGCAGGGGCCAGCGCCGTGGCAGGTGCGGCCAAGGTGGCCGCTCCCGTGGTGGTAGCAGTGGCAGACATCCCCGGCATCGGTAAAGTGGCCAAGCCCATCGCCGCTGTAGCGAAGAAACTCCCCGGTGGGAAGAAGTAAAGTCCACCTATGAAAACGAAGAAAATCCCCGGCTCGGTGAGCCGGGGATTTTGTTATGCAAATATGAACTTAGAACTCCACAACGCCTTCGTACACCAGCACGGCGTCGCCGGTGAGGATGACGTCCTGGTCGCTGTAGTTGACCACCAGGTCACCGCCCTCCAGTTTGACGGTGATGTCACGGCCCTTTTCCAGATAGCCGTTCTCCGTGGCAGCGATGACGGCAGCGCAGGCGCCGGTGCCGCAGGCCACGGTCTCGCCGTTGCCTCGTTCGTAGACGCGCATCCGCAGGGTCTCGTCGTTGACGATGCGGACGAACTCGGTGTTGATGCGCTCGGGGAAGTACTTGGCGTATTCGAACTTGGGGCCGATGGTCTCCAGGTCCAGGGAAGCCAGGTCCTCGCAGAAGACCACGCAGTGGGGGTTGCCGATGGAGGCGCAGGTGATGTTCCAGGTGCTGTCGGCGATCTCCACGGGCCGGTTGATGACCGTGTTGCCGGGCAGGGTGGTGGGCAGACTGCTGGTGAGGAGGTCTGCCTTGCCCATGTGGACGCTGATGGTGTTGGCCTTGCCGTTGCGGGTGTACAGATGCAGGCCGCTGATGCCGGCGGCGGTCTCAAT
>JAFYPT010000128.1 GCA_017547425.1 Ruminiclostridium sp. | reverse complement strand
GTTGCTGCCAAAGCCATCCATTTCCACCAACAGCTGGTTCAAAGTCTGCTCGCGCTCGTCGTGTCCGCCGCCCAAACCGCTGCCGCGCTTACGGCCCACAGCATCGATCTCGTCGATAAAGACGATGGCGGGGGCACGCTTTTTGGCCTGCTCAAACAGGTCGCGGACACGGCTGGCGCCCACGCCCACATACAGCTCCACAAAGTCGGAGCCGGAGATGGACAGGTACTGGCAGCCGGCCTCACCAGCCACGGCACGGGCCAGCAAGGTCTTACCGGTGCCGGGAGGGCCCACCAGCAGCACGCCCTTGGGGATGCGGGCACCCAGCTGGGTGTAGCGGGAGGGGTCTTTCAGGAAGTCCACCACCTCGGCCAGTTCTTCCTTCTCCTCGTCGGCGCCGGCCACGTCAGCAAAGGTGACGATACGGCCGCTGTCCTCCAGGGAGCGAGCCTTGGCCTTGCCAAAGGATGCGGCATTCACGCCGCCGCCGCCACCCTGGGCACGGCGGATAAAGAGGAAATACCACAGCACACCCATGACGGCCAGGACCACCACCCAGGTGAGGATGGTGCTGACCCAGGCGGGAGAGGGGCTGTCGGGGTATTGGTAATCGGAGATGATGCCCTCCTGCCACTGTTCCACCACGATGTCGTTGAAGTCGTCGTAGAAGAGCTGGAAGTCGTAGAGCTGATAGGTGACGGTACTGGAGCCGTCCTTGGTGGGCTCTTTCAGGGTGAGGATCACCGAGTTCTCGTTGACCTTCACGGTCTCCACCTGTTCGGTCTCAAAGAAATCCCGGATGTCGGCGTGGGAGTATTCCTGGCCGGCAGAGGAGGTCCGGAAGAAGGAAGAGGCGAAGAAGATGAGGGTCAGTAGGCAGAGCATGGGCAACAGCCCGCGCATAGGGTTCTGGTTGGGGGCTTTTTTGTTCAACGGATGTCACGTCCCTTCTTGGGGTATGGATGGAGAGAAACGCACATGGAGAGCGGGTTCCCCGGGGCGGGCGGACCGGCTTTCCTCCGGACCCAGTCCGGCGGCAGCCAGGACCTGGTCCTCCCCGTCGGTGAGAAGGGGGAGACCATCCCGCAGATGCCGGGGGATCTTTTCCTCAATGTGCCATTTTTTCACGGTTTTGTGGGCCCTTCCCGTCAGGCGAAGGTGGTCTCCCGTCCGGCGGGACCGAAGCAGGAGGGGGAAGGGAGCTGGCTGAAGCCAGCATTCATAGGGGCCCTGGGCGGGGGACTCTGGGCAGAGGGTTTCCGTCAGGGTGATGGTCCAGCCGTCGCCCCAAGAGTGGGTCCCCAGGCCCGAGATGGCTCTGGGGGTGAGAGGGGGTGCAGGATGGGCCTCTTGGGAGAAGATCACCCGGTCGTAGGCCCGGCGGACCAGCAGGCCCTGGGGCAGGGTGATCTGGGCGGAGGGAGAGGGATTGGCGGCCAGGTCCAGGATGCCGTCCAGGTGGACGGCAGAGATCTGGTGTCGATTCAGACGGGCCAGGGTCTGTTTCACCCACCGGACGGCCACAGGCCGGGGCAGGCCGGTCAGGTCAGCGGCGGACAGGGAGAGACCGCCGGGTTCCTCCCGGGAGTCCAGGGAGGCCTTGGCCAGATTTTCCAGAAAGGCCCGGTCCTCCCGGATATGCCGGAGGTTGGCGGCCAGGGTCTGGGAGAACTGGGGGTTCAGGTCCCGCAGGACGGGAATCACGTCCCGGCGGATGCGGTTGCGGCTGTAGGTAGGGTCGTGGTTGGTGCTGTCGGTCACCCAGGGGATGTCCTGGGCGGAAAGCCAAACTTCGATCTCCTGCCGGGTCACGGACAGCAGGGGGCGGACGATCTTTCCCCGGCGGGGAGGAATTCCAGCCAGACCATCCAGCCCGGTTCCCCGAGTCAGGTGGAGAAGGACGGTTTCAGCGTTGTCGTCGGCGTTGTGGGCGGTGGCGATGGCCTGGGCTCCTACCCGGTCAGCGGTCTCCTCCAGAAAGGCGTACCGCATGGCCCGGGCAGTCTCTTCGATGCCCTGTCCGGTCTCAGCGGCCCGGGCGGCCACATCCCCGGACCCAACGGTCAGGGGAACCCCCTGGGCGGCGCACCAGCTTTGGACGAAGTCCGCATCCCGGCGGGATTCCTCCCCCCGGAGCTGGTGGTCGTAATGGGCGGCCTGGATGGTGAGGTCCCGGTCCTCTGCCAGGGCCAGGAGGCCGGTAAGCAATGCCATGGAATCTGCTCCCCCGGACAGGGCGCACAAGACGGTGCATCCCCGGGGGAGCAGAGAATTGTCATCGCTGAACGCCAGGAGTTTTCCCGGCAGATCAGTAAGGTTCTTCATAGTTGCGCTCCAGGTTGGAGAAGGTGGTGAACTCGGGCAGCCACTGGAGGGGAATGGTGGTGGTCTCGCCGCGGCGGTTCTTGGCGATGATGCACTCGGCTTGGTTCCGCTTGTCGCTGTCCTTGTTATAATAGTCGTCACGGTACAGGAACATGACAACGTCGGCGTCCTGCTCGATGGCACCCGACTCACGGAGGTCGGACAGCATGGGCCGCTTGTCCGAGCGGCTCTCGTTGGCACGGGAGAGCTGGGACAGGCAGAGGACGGGGACCCGCAGTTCCTTGGCCATGATCTTCAGGGCGCGGCTGATGTCGGCCACCACCTGCTGGCGGTTTTCACCGGCGTAGCTTCGGCCGGTGCCCGAGGCCTGCATCAACTGCAGGTAGTCGATGATGACCAGGCCCAGGTTTTCCACCCGGCGGCACTTGGCGTTCATGTCCGCCACCGTCAGAGAGGGGTTGTCGTCAATGAAGATGCTGGTGTGGGACAGGGCCGAGGAGGCCAGGGTCACCTTATCCCAGTCATCGGCGTTGAGTTTGCCGGTCATGAGCTTCTTGTTGTCCAGAAAGGCCTCGCTGGAGATGAGGCGCTGGGCCAACTGTTCCCGGCTCATTTCCAGGGAGAAGAAGACCACGGACTTGCCGGAGAACTTACCTGCATGGAGGAGGATGTTCAGGGCGAAGGAGGTCTTACCCATACCGGGACGGGCAGCCAGCAGGACCAGTTCCGTGGGGTGGAGGCCCGTAAGGGTCCGGTCCAGGTCGATAAAGCCCGTGGGCATACCGGGGACGTCAGTACCGGCCAGGGAGAGTTCCTGGAGGTGGTCGAAGACGTCCACCAGGATTTTGGACAGGGGTTCCAGACCCTGGGTGTTCCGGCCCTGGCGGATGCCGTAGATCCGCTGCTCGGCCAGGTCCAGGACGGCCTGGGCGGTCTCGCCCCCCTCCTGGACCAGCTTGGTCAGGTCCCCGGCGGTGTCAGAGATCCGGCGGAGAAGGGATTTGTCCTTGACGATGCGGACGTACTCCTTCACGTTGGCAGAGGTAGGGGTGATCTCCATGAGCTGGAGAAGGTAGCCCCGGGAGGTCTCCTCGTTGTAGACCCCGGTAAGCTTCATCTGGTCCAGCACCGTCACCGGGTCAATGGTGGCGGAGAAGTTGAACATGGTGTAGATGGTCTCATAGATCTCCCGGTTGGCCCGGAGGTAGAAGTCGTCCCCGGTCAGGGTCTCCACTACGTCGGGGATACAGCGGGGATCGATGAGCATAGCGCCCAGAACGGCCTGCTCTGCCTCCACGCTGTGAGGGACCTGTCTTAACAATAAGGATTCATCCATGCTCTGTCACCTCTTTCATAAGGAAGCGTTAAAAGCCTCGCAGAGTTCGCCGATTGATCGGCGAAAAAAGTTGGATCATTTTTTTCCGGCGAAAATACTTCTCGCGGAGGGAGTGTGCGGGGGCTTGCCCCCGTGCACAGACCGGAGTGCAGAGTTCACTTTTCAGAACCCAGCAAAGCGGTTCTGAAAAGTCAGACTTTAGCCTTCGACGACTTCAACCTTCAGGTTGCCAACAATTTCATAACCCAGCTTGCACTTGAGCTGGTATGCGCCGAAGCTCTTGATGGGCTCGTCCTGGACGATCTTTGCCTTGGCGATGGTGATGTTGTGCTGGGCCTTCAGGGCGTCGGAGACTTCCTTGGAAGTGACGGCGCCGAAGAGACGGCCGTTGGAGCCTGCCTTGGCGGGAATCTTCACCACCAGGTCCTTCAGCTGAGCGGCGATGGCCTGAGCCTCAGCCTTTTCGGCCTCCATCTGGGCCTTCTTGGCCTTGTCCTGCATGACCATCTTGTTCATGTTGTCGGCGTTGGCGGGGACTGCCAGCTTCTTGGGGAAGAGGAAGTTGCGGGCGTAGCCGTCGGAAACGTCCACCAGCTGACCACGCTTGCCGTGGCCCTTCACGTCCTGCTGCAGAATAACTTTCATGATTGTGTACCTCCAAAATTGAAATAGATAGGATGGGACGGTGTTATGCGTCCTCTTCAAAATACTTGTCGATGGCGGCCTTCAGTTCGGTCAGGACCTCCTCGGGGGTCTTGCCGGGGAACTGGGCGCCTGCGGTTACGGCGTTGCCGCCGCCGCCCAGCATCTCGCTGATGACCTGGACGTTGACGCTGCCGTCCGAGCGGGCGGAGAGGCAGGTCTGGCCTTCTTCGGGGTAAAGGACGAAGGAGGCCTGGATGCCGGCGATGTTCAGCATTTCGTCAGAAGCACGGCCGGCAATGGCGCGGCCCACCTTTTGGTCGGTGAGGGCCAGGGCCATATTCTTCCGGTAGGGCTTGGCCCCACGGATGATCTCGAACTTGGAAACGGTTTCTTCCAGACCGTTCTGGAAGAGCTTGTTGACCTCGGCAGTGTCCGCGCCGGACTTTCGCAGGAAGGCTGCGGTTTCGAAGGTGCGGCTGCCGGTGCGCATGGTGAAGGCCTTGGTGTCCAGGACGATGCCGGCCAGCAGGGCCTCTGCCTCGGTCTTTCTCAGGTCGCCCATGTCCAGGATGTACTGGACCAGCTCAGTGACCAGCTCACTGGCCGAGGAGGCGTAGGGGTCGTGGAAGGCCAGAGAGGGATTTTCGATGTAGGAGGCCGCCCGACGGTGGTGGTCCAGGACGATGATGCGGGCACCGGAGGTGAGCAGCTCGGGGGTCTGGGTCTGTTCGGGGCGGTTGGTGTCCACCACGATGACGATGGTGTTGGGCTCGGCGGCCAGATGACGGGCCTCGTCTCCGGAGATGAAGACCCCCTTGTACTCGGGCAGGGCAGCCAGCTTCTTGGTCATGACCTCGGCGGGGTTGGGGCTGGGGGCCTTCACCACCTTCACGGGGACGTTGAGCTTTCGGGCGATGGCCACCACACCGGCGGCAGAGCCGATGACGTCCATGTCGGGGAACTTGTGGCCCATGACGATGACCTGACGGGTGCCGCTGAGGACGTCCGAGAGGGCGTTGGCCACCACGCGGCTCTTGACCTTGGTGCGGCGCTCGGTCTCCTTGGACCGGCCGCCGATGAAGGAGAAGTCTGCGCCGTCCCGAATGACCACCTGGTCACCGCCGCGGCTGAGGGCCATGTCCAGGGCCAGGGAGGCGTACTCGTGGAGCTGGTGGGGGGTCTCGGCGTTGCGGCCGATGCCGATGGACAGGGTGGCGGCCACACCGTTGGGGCTCTGGACCTGACGAATCTCCTCCAGGATGGAGAACTTTCTCCGATGGAAGTTCTGGAGATGTCCCGCCTCCATGAAGAAGAGGAAGTGGTCGCGGTCATAGCGGAGGATCATGCCCTGGGCGGGGGCCAGCCACTCGGTGAGGACGTTGTTGATCTGGGTGCGGATGGCGTTGCGGTCACCTTCGTCCAGACCCTTGCCCAGGTCTTCGTAGTTGTCCACCTGGATGATGGCCAGAACGGGACGGGTGGACTCAAACTTGGCAGAGGTGTTGGCGTAGTCGGTGACATCCACCCAGTAGGTGGTGGCCAGACACTCCTCGTCGGGACCGCCGTCGCCGATGCGGACCAGGTTGCCGAAGACCAGGAACTTCTGGTCCCCCACGGAGACCGGCTCGCTGCACACATGATTCCCGTCCAGCAGCCACTGGAGCTGGAAGTCGGGCACCAGGGAGGAGAGCTTGGTCTCGAAGAGATGCTCCCGGTCTCCTGTCAGGCGGAGGAAGCGGTCGTTGCTCCAGATGATGTCGTCGGTGTCCGGGCGGAAGATGACGATGGGCAGGGGAGAGGAGATCATGGTCCGCCGGGAGGCGGAGTCCACGCCGTTGGTCACCCGGTCCAGGTAGTTCAGGATCTCGTTCTTCCGCCGGGTGGTGCCGGAGCGGAGGTAGGCGTAGACCACCAGAACCAGGGTCAGCTCGGCCAGAGCCAGCCAGATGCTGAACAGGGCAGACAGACCGGCGAAGGCCAGGCAGATGATGAAGAAGGCCCGGAATCCGATCTCGGTGAGATGGATCAGGGTTTTATGGAAGGTTTGCGGACGCATGGGAGCACCCCCAATCAGGTTGGCTATCGAAAAATAGTCATAAAAATGTAGAATACATTATATCACAAGGAATAGGAGAAAGAAAGGGGAAATGTTGCCTCCAAAGAGAGAAAATAGGGGACGCTGCTTTCGCAGCGTCCCCATATATTTCCTATTACTGATTACTTCGATCGGTCTCTGTGCCACACCCCGGTGAAGGCAATGGCCAGGAAGAGGATGTTGCCGCAGAGGTAGAGCCACACCAGCAGGACGATGATGGACACCAGGGACCCGTAGACCAGGGAGTACCGGGAGGACAGGCCGATGAACCAGGAGAAGACCGCCGAGGAGACCACCAGGGCCAGGGTGGCGAAGAGACTGCTCACCATAAGGGGCCGCCGGAGGGTCCCCCGGGGAGCGGCCATCAGGAGGATGGCCAGGATGAACAGGAAGAAGATGGCGAAGAGGAGGACGTACCGCAGCCAGCCCCACAGGGCCAGGAACTGCCCCAGGAAGGGGAGTTTTCCTGCCAGGAAATCCAGGGTGTTCTGGCCGGTGACCACGACCACCACGGAGATATCCAGGGCCACCAGCAGGCCCACCGGGAAGATGATGCTGGCGATGAGGTCCCGCAGGATGGACTGGGAGGGGGTGCGGAACACGTCGGCCATGACCCGGGCGATGGTCCGGTAGGCCGCCGAGGCCGAGAACCAGCAGGCAATGATACCGGCCACCAGCAGACCGGTCCCCTGGTGATAGGTCAGGTAGCGCAGGTAACTGCTGATGGCGTCCAGGGCGATGTCCGGCAGGAAGGGCTCAAACTGGGTGATGACGGTGGCCACGTCGATGTTTGCCATGCCCAGAGCCGAGGACACGCAGATGAGGACCGGGAAGATGGTCAGCAGCACGCAGTAGGCGAAGCAGGCGGCAGCCTGGGCCAGGCGGCAGTCGAAGTAGAGGGTCAGCCCCTGGCGCAGGAAGTAGACCGGGGGCCAAAGCCAGAGTTTTTTCATGGGGAGTCCTCCTTTCCGGGGTGCGCGGCGGGGGTTCTATCTTCCGGGCCGGGCGCATACCTTGGGACAAGACATAGGAGCGTGATGCCAATGAAAACGAATGGGAGTAAACAGGGGCCGGTCCGCCATCTCCGGCGGGCCATGGCCTGTTTTCTGGCCCTTTTGGGGGTGTGGATGGCGGCAGGACCTGCCCTGGCGGGGCAGTGGACCCTGCCGACGGGGGAGAGCCGGGAGGAGGACAGGCCTGTGCCCCTCCTTTATCGTCTCCTGCTGGCCGAGTCTGCCTTGGTGAGCCAATGGGCCTGGGGGAAAACAGAGGGGGAACCCCTCTCTCCCGAGGAGGCCGACGAGGCCCAGGAGCAGGATCTGGAGGCGGTCACCCCGGACAACATCCAGGAGAAGACCCTCACTGGAGGGACGGAATACTGGCAGGGGGGCGGGATAGCCCTGTTCAACCGGACGGAAAAGACGGTGGATCTGGAGTCGGTGGCAGCAGCCGGGACCGGACTCTCCTTTGGGCCGGCGGCAGAGGGACCTCAGGTCCTCATCATGCACACCCACGGCACGGAGTCCTTCGCTCGGGACGGCACGGAACCCTACACCGAGACGGGGACCGCCCATACCACCGATGCTTCCTATAATATCATACATGTGGGGGAAGAGATAGCTCGAATTTTTGAAGAAATGGGGATTTCCGTCCTCCACGACACAGAAATTTACGATTATCCCGCCTACAACGGGGCTTACGACCGGTCCCGGGCGGGAATTGAGGCTTATTTGGAAGAATATCCCACCATCCGGATGGTCCTGGATGTCCACCGGGATGCCCTGGTGGGGGAGAACGGCACCATCTACAAGCCGGTGGTGGAGGTGGACGGGGTCAAGACCGCCCAGGTGATGCTCCTGGTGGGGACGGATGATGCCGGGGCAGAATTCCCCGACTGGTCGGAGCACCTGGCCCTGGCCATGGAGATCCAGACCCAGATGAACAGCCTGTGGCCCGGTCTGGCCCGCCCCATCACCCTGCGGACCGCCCGGTTCAACCAGCAGCTCACCAAGGGGAGCCTGTTGGTGGAGGTGGGTTCCCACGGGAACACCCTGGAGGAGGCGGTGGCCGGAGCCCGGCTCTTTGCAAGAGCGGCGGGGATGGTGATCAAAGGCTACGAGGGAGGCTGAGGTTCCCACCACCTGCAAGCAGTAGTGCAGCACTGTCCCGATTTGTAGGGGCGATTCACGAATCGCCCGGGCAACGTGGGTCGAACCCTGTGGGTGGCGGGCGCTTCATGAAGCGCCCCTACGAATATAGTGCAGGGCAAAATCTCCCCCATGAAAAAAGCCTCGTAGAGTTTCGCCGTCGCAACGGCGAAATAAAGTGAAATGCGTTTTCTGGCGCGACATGTGCGTGCCAGAAAACACTTCTCGGCCTGTAAACGTGCGGCTGTGCGCCTACAGCGCACAGTTCGTGCGCTGCAACAGGCCGCAGTCCCCTATGTCGGAAAAGGCTTTGCCTTTTTCGACAGGCTAAAAAAGCCTGAACCCCAACGGGTTCAGGCTTTTGGTGTCAGGATTCAGAGACTTCCTCCGGGGGCAGAGCCGCCTCCAGGGGGAACTGGGCCGGGTCCTGGGTCACAGGGGCCTCGGGCTCGGTGGGGGTCTCCTCCTCGGGCTGGATGGGGATCTCCGGCTCGGCGGGGGTTTCGGGCACAACAGGAGTTTCGGGGGTCACAGGTTCTGCCGGGGTCTCTTCCGGGAGGACTTCTTCTTCCTCGGCGATCTCCTCCCGGGCGGGAGCGTTGTTCTCCCCGGGTAGGTACAGCAGGGGATCGATGGGGCTGTTCTGGTACCGCACCTCAAAGTGGACGTGGGGACCGGTGGAACGGCCGGTGGAGCCAACGGCAGCGATGGGCTGGCCCTGGGTGATGGTGTCGCCTGCCTTCACCAGCAGCTGGGAGCAGTGGGCGTAGTAGGTCTGGAAACCACCCGGATGGCTGAGGATCACCAGGTTGCCATAGGTTCCCCGCTCGCCCACGAAGGCCACCACGCCGTCAGCGGCGGCGTTGATGGCGGTTCCGGTGGGGGCAGGGATGTCGATGCCTTGGTGGAAGTTGGTCTCGCCAAAGATGAACCGATAGCCGTAGTCCGAGGAGATGGTCCCACGGACGGGCCACAGGAAGAGGCAGCCCTCGGGCAGTTGGGGCTTGGGCTGGGTGCCGGTGCCCACGATGAGGGGAACGGACTCGGTGAGGGTGACGGTGTTCAGGTCGGTGGAGGCGATGGTCACGCCACAGCGCTTGACCACACGGGCCAGGACCTGGTCCTCGCCGGACTGTCCCTCCTGGATGATCCGCTGGGAGCCGGTGAACATGGAGGGGTCAGGCTGGGTCTCCAGCTTGGGAGCGGTGGCCCGGATGAGGGACTGCTCTTCCACAGTGGAGACCACCAGCAGGGGGCAGGACTGCTCCACGGTGAGCAGGAGTCCCTCCTCCAGGGGAGTGCCGAACTGGTTGGCTATGACCTCAGCCAGATCGGAGGTGTCCACGTCCCCGGCGATGTCTTCCATACCGATGGCCATAGATTTTAAGGAGAGATCGGTCTCGGGATTCAGTTCCTGGAGCCGCTCCTGGGTCATGCTGAACCGGGCCAGCAAGCCTTCCAGGGTGTCGCCCGCCTGGACGGTGTACGGAAAGGTCCGGGGGGCCTCGGCCAGGAGGCGGTCGGCCAGCTCCTGGGCGGTGGACACGCCCTGCTCGACGGGCAGGTACTCATACCGCAGGCTCACCTGGCTGTCGAAGGTGACGGACAGGGTCTCCGGGGTGGTGTAGTGGCGGGTGACCAGGGTGAGTGCTTCCTGAATGATTTCAGAACTCTCGGCGGCTCCCACCAGGGTGCCGTCGATGGTCAGGGTGTACACATGCTCCAGCTCAGGGATGATCTCCATGATGGAGTCCGTGGCCTGGGGGAGTTCCTCTACCTGGTCTTTGGGGGCCAGGGTGGTCCGGAGGGTGACTTCCTCGGTGAAGGCGTAGTCGGTGTCCAGGATGCGGGAGGTCTTCTCCTCGGCCTTGGTGACGGCGGCGGAGTAGGTCTCCTCGCTCTGGATATAGGTGACTGTTCTGCCCTGGGCATCCACCGTGTAGCACAGGGTGCAGGAGGTGGCCAGAACAGCGCCAGTCAGGATCACAGCCGTCAGGCCCAGGAAGGGCAGGCTGGATTTGACAGGGTGGGCAGCGCTCCATTCCTCGCCCTTGCGGCGGAGGTTTGAGAGGCTGCGGACAAAGTGTGAGAGTTTGGGATCTCGATCGCCCATGGGAATCGACCTCCTTTCGCTGGGATCAGGGGATGAGCTGGATCATGGCGGCCTGGTTGCCCCGCTGATCCCCCATCTTTCGGTGGGACCAGTAGAGCTCCGGGTGGCAGCCGGTGCAGAGGGGGAGAACTTCCAGATGGTCGGCCGTCACCCCGGCAGAGGTGAGCTGCCAGGTGAGGATGCCCTTCAGGTCCACCTGGAACTTGCCGCCCAGCAGGGTGGTGACGTGGTCCATGACGCCGTCGCCCAGTTGGGCGGTCATGGCGGTGGGGACGTCGTCGTGGGTCTCGAAGCAGCAGGGACCGATGCCCGGGCCGATGGCGGCCAGGACGTCCTTGGGGTCGCTGCCGTAGAGGTCGGCCATCTTCTGCACTGCTTTGGGGGCGATGCCCATTGCCGTCCCCCGCCAGCCGGAATGGACGGCGGCGATGACCTTCTTGACGGGGTCATAGAGGAGGACGGGGATGCAGTCGGCGTAGTAGATGGTCAGGCACAGACCGGGCTGGTCGGTGATGAGACCGTCGGCATCGTAGGGGATGGGGTCAAAGATGTCGGCCAGCACATCGGACTTCTGGACCACCCGGATGGTGTCCTCGTGGACCTGATGGCTGAAGACCAGGCTGTCCACGTCGGTGCCCAGGGCGGCGCAGAACCGGGTGTAGTTCTCCCGGACGGCCTCGGGCTTGTCGTGGCGGGTGAGCCCCAGGTTCAGCTCCGAGCAGGGGCCGGTGCTGACGCCCCCCAGCCGGGAGGCAAAGCCGTGGGCCACCCCGCCGGCGGCAGAGATATTGTCGGAGGTGTGAAAAACCACCTTATCTTTGGTTTGCATGGTAAAGGGCATGGGGACACCTCACAGAAAAAGCTTCGCAGAATTCCGCTTCCGCAGAAGCGGAACAAAGTCATGTCATTTTTTGCACGGACATGTGCCGGGCAAAAAATTCTTCTCAGCCTGCAAACGTGCGGGCCTTTGGCCCGTGCGCTGCAGCAGGCTGTAAACCATAACTTTTTGAAGCCCAGCGCAGCGGGTTCAAAAAGTTAGGAATTCTTTTCCTTCAGGTAGCAGCACTTCTTGTACTTCTTGCCGCTGCCGCAGGGACAGGGATCGTTGGGGCCAACCTTGACGGCCTTGCGGACAGGAGACTTCTTCACGGTGCCGTCGCTGCCGCCGGAGGTGCCGGTGACCTTGGCCACACGCTCACGCTGGATGTCGGGGGTCTGGACACGGGCGGCGATGATCCGGCGGATGGTCTCCTCCTGGATGGCCTGGATCATGCCCTCGAACATCTCGAAGCCTTCCTGCTTGTAGGCATCCACGGGGTTGGTCTGGGCATATGCGCGCAGACCCACGCCCTGCTTCAGTTCCTGCATGGCGTCGATGTGGTCCATCCAGTACTCGTCTACGGTGCGGAGCATCATGACACGCTCCAGCTCACGCATGAGCTCTTCGCCCAGGGATTCCTCCTTGGCGTTGTAGACAGCCAG